>JAFGSQ010000007.1 GCA_016934535.1 candidate division WOR-3 bacterium | reverse complement strand
GGATTTTTTCGTCTGGTTCCAATAATTCCTTTAGATCGGAATTAATTTTCTGTTTATATTCCCATGCGTTCATTTTAATCATTCACCATATAAACATTGATTCGACTTCTGTCCCTGAAACATCGGCTCCTTTTCTGACTTTTCCGTCGAGCCACCAATCTCCCTCGCTGAGAACAAAAGTGACGTTTTCTTCCTCAACTATTATAACCGGTTCGCCATTGTCTCCCCATTCAGGTATAATTTCTCCATATATTTCAGAAATTTCACAATAAGTCGATCCGATACCCAGATTTTGTCTGGTTCTGAATTTACCGCTGTTGATTTCTATTTTATAAAATCCGTCGATTGAAATATCATAAACAAATTCAATAGAAGAATTAAGCTCCGCGTCTACAACTACTATATAAATTAATTCTTCTACACCTTCGTTGTTTATAATAAAACTGTCTAAAACGGCTGAATCATATATATTTACGAGATCAAAAAAATTATTTCGAGTCATTTCCAATCTGAAAGTGCCGACTCGCCCTTTATCAATCACGTACAGTTCTCCATGATCTACGCCAGCGGCGATAAGTGATTCAATGATATCAGCGTTTCCCTTTTCTATTGCCGTTTGAAGCGGAGAAATGCCCGTTTTATCGTCACATTGATTAGGATCAGCGCCTTTTGACAACAGAAAATTCACTGTTTCCCTGTTCTCCTTATTGACAGCATTTAGAAGAGGCGTCAATCCTTCACCGTTACGTCTGTTAATATCAGCGCCGGCCAATAGTAGGCTTTCGGCTATAACATAGTCGTCCGATTCCAGAGCCTTGCATAAAGATGTATATCCTTCAGAATTCAGAGAATTGACGTCTTCGAATCCGTTCTCGGAGAGAAATGTATCCACTACAGACCTGTGATTAACGCAAGAAAACGAAAAAACGACAATTGACAATATCAAAAATACTTGTTTCACGACTTCTCCTCAGTTATAAATCCGAACTATCAGTCAATTTTTTCTATTTTTACAGTTTTTTCCCCTTCAGGTCCTGAAATTCTGCAGAACAAGACTCCCGGCGGTAAATTTTTTGATTCAAGTGGAATTGTATATCTTCCCTGAATTAGAAAACCGCGAAAAACTTGCGTAACCATTCGACCCGATAAATCGAAAATTTCAAGAGTTACGTCACCAGGTTCAGTCAGTTCGAAATTTAGAGCGTTGGCTCCGGAAAAAACAGTTTTTTCAGATCTGAAAATGAATTGCGGGGGCGTCTCTTCGTTAATTTCTACTTCTACACTCAAAGAATTTATGAGAATGACTTTTATCGCCCAACAAATATTTATTCCGTACCCCGACATGTAACTCCAATTAGTTCCCGTTCTAAAATTATCAGTTTGTGTTGGTATGCATTGAGCCAGATAACTCGCATAAAACGGAATTTCTCCATTTCCGTGCGTAAAACCGACCTCAAACCACATGTCTCCTGTGGAGTTTACCGGAATTGCCGCGGTGTCATCATAGACAACACAATTCCAACCTGTGTCACCAGTCACAGTAAATACCTTCGAATGAATTATCGGACCGGGTATAACAGGTCCAGCTCCACCATAAATATTAACAACCGCGTCATTTATAGAATTAGTGCCATTTCTGAGATAAAAATAAACTTTTTTGATTTTCCATCCATTATAAAGCATTAGTAGGTTCGAAGTATATCTGTGAGCCATTCCAAAGAAAATATTAGGCGCGGAAGCACCAAATGATCCTGTAGAATCATTTTCATCATCAAAATAAGTCAAAACAGCACAAGTATTGGCCGTGTCGATATATATCGTGTCCTGGTAATACAGTTGGTCTTTTGCATATACTGTCAAAAGAAACGGCTGATCCGTTATAGCAAGATATTCGACGGCGGCTTTTCCTGTCGAACCTGTCTTCCCTCTGAACCAGAAAAGAGTGTCGTAAGGTCTTGAGAGGCAACACACGGCGCCTGATACTGGTTGTCCCTGCGAAGTCACTAGGACGTCCAACACTCCGGACATATTATGTATCGTATCAGCATTGGTTACTGTCATAGCGACAGGCTGTTTGGAATATATCTGAGTTTCCGGATCTCCGAAAAGGTTGAACTCATTCACGCACCAGTGTTCGCAGTCGTTGAATCCCCATGTCCAATTGATAAGCTCATCTTTTGAAAGCGCGTGAGCTCTGCCTATATTTCTAATATTATTTGAAAACACTTTTTCGGCCGTTCTTATGCACATGAATTCCGAGGGCCCGAGATACGGAGGATAACCCCAGCCGAAACGCGCGTTGAACATAACAGCTATGGCTCCACCCGCCGAAGCGTTGAAAATGTATTCACCAACGCATTCTCTGCCGTCAAACCATCCAGGTTCGCAAGCCATGGAAGAAATGACAAACAGACTGTCTCCGTTTGTGAGATTCTGCATTGAGTTGTTGTCGATTATATTCGGCCAGCTTTGATAATAATACCACGATATCGAGTTAGATGAACCGTGAGCGGCAATGTAAGACCAATGGAAACCCTTGCTCAACGAATCCGAAAAACCGGCAGGATATGAAAGCGTGTCGCTCTGGTACATTTTTCTTTTAATCCAAGCGGCAGGAAGTTTGTAATTAGCAATAGAATCACAGGAAGAACTGCCGTAATAACTCCAGGGCGGGCTGACGTTGAACCATAATCCGGCTCCTGCAAATAGTGCTTTGGTTATGAAACCTGAAGGTGGAGATTGTTCGTAATCAAGTACTTTTGAGACCCAGTTCTGAACTTCTGATGTGCTGTTCAAAGGCAATCTGCCAACGTATACGTCTGAATAGAAATCACAGCTGTCTAAAATGTACTGACCGAAAATGTTGTTGTTGTTTGCGTCCCAGTCACTCGAATACGGAACGACGTCAGAAAAATATAGATCTGATGGAAGATCGTAAGTGTAACCAGAACAGCTCACTCTTACCAATCTCGCCCCTAGATTGTCGTAATCTCCCGCCAGAACGAGATATATCATGCCTCTGTTCTGGTGACAGTCCTTGACAAAATTTCTTATGCTCTCCATCAGGTCGTACGCAGGATAATTTGACAAAACCCACGCGGTGGTGACAACTTTAGCGCCCACTCCTTTCGTTATTTTCCATCTTATAAGAGGTTCAAAAGCGGCGGAAAGACCAGTCGGGCATACTATAACGTATTCGTACTCTGAAAACGCTGATTTTTTTGTGAAAGGAGAAAATCTTTCTACGTCTGAAGGATTTTCAACCATCGAAATCACGTCTTGTCTGAACACTTCGAGTTGATTTTCCGTCAGGAAAACGGCTTCCTGAAGACCTTCTTCGTAAAATACATCGATTTCAGCGCTTATCAGCAACTGTAACTGACCGGAGACAGGATTGTATCTGAAAGGAGTCACTCCGAAATTGGCGAGAGCGAAGCCCGATTTGTTGCCGGTTCTGAAATGAGTGATTTGATTTTCCGGGTAAAAAGCGTCAATTGAGTAAATTTCTGTATTGGGAGCGGTAAAAGACTGTTGGCCCATCACAGGAACAGGTCTTTGTGCTGGAAAAATGTTGTAATTTCCAAGATCCTGCCATTTTTCGTTCTTTATAATAACTTTCGTAACAATTGACGTCGGCGGCATCAACACAGTTTTGGATACACCCGGAAGATCAGGATTCCCGGGTATTGAAGAAGTGGAACCGCCAGTCAAACGGATGAGATCATATTGACCGACTTTTTCAACGTAAAAATCGCTACTTTGAAAGTTGATCGAAATATTTATAACTCCAGCAAACACATACGACGCAAATAAAAAACTTATAAATACAAGCGTCATCTTTTTCATCGTTCGCCTCCTGAATTATTATATAATTTGTAGCTACAGAGCATATAATTTTGTAAAAAAATTATCATTCATCGTAATAAGAATCAATGTACGGAATCATCAATGGTTTTAATAGCTTTTTTTCGTCCAATGAGTAAAAATTAGCATAGCCAGTGTCATTATATTCTGTTCCTGAAAATCTGAATACAAATTTTGACGAATTATAGTCTGTTTCTATCAATCTTGCAAATGAAAAAATGGGGGCTTTGAATATAGGTGCTCCCTTCAATTGGGGATTGTCGTAAAAATCAACACCCCTGGGATCAATTACATAAAATCCATCAGGTCTAAAAGGCCCTAAAACCACGTAAATATATGATATGCACCATGGTATGCCAACAACAGACAAAGACTCAGCGCTGTTATCAGAGGCCATTCCGTATAGCTCCGCACCTACATCACCTATGTCCAAATAATAGGATTGAAACCTAAAATTTGATGGAGTAGGCTCTAAATCACTGAAATTCCATACTATTGCTCCACAATAATTTTTATTGAAATAGGGTCTGGAATCAGAAGTCCTGAAGAAGAAATTATCGTAAACTCCTTTCAAGGGTTCCGCAAAATACTCGTTTTCGTAAACCTCCGGAAGAGGAAGAAGGGATCCGCAATAATATTTTAGGGCTGATTCAGATTCCTCATCCTCAAATACAACTGAAATTTTGCCCTGACCTATTGAATTGGCCCATGAAGAACCAGTGAAAAGAGGGTAACTCAATCTGAACACTTTATCGTTGTAATCCGATGTCAGGGTGTAAGACTGGGAAAATTCCACAAGTCTCGGCCTGTTTCTCATAAAATCAACTTTCCAACACGCGAGAACTGAGACAGGCTCCATTATGGGATAAGATCTGTCTTCCGGGAAAAAAATCTCTTTGTAATATATTATTTCACCTTCTTCCGGTTCATTTTCGTTTAAAACTTTTATCGCGTCGGAAAAATCTTCCCAGGACATGTCCTTTTTTAACGAATTGTCGTAAAATGAGCAGAAAACAATTTCTATGGTCGCTTCCAAACCGTCTATTTTTACAGAAAAATCCATTTTTTGCCCGTTGTCGTCACTGCTATCCATTTCAATGAAATCGTAATAAATCGGATAAAAAGGAGTCCGAATACTCAAAGGGAACGCCATCATGACTTCCGAATTTGTTTCTATATCGTTAAAGACAAAAAGGCATTTCAGTTCAGCCGAATAAATACCCGTGTCTTCGCTTATGACAATGAGGACGTCTTCGTACGACATCTCCACTGAGACGGAATCCTCTTTGAAAATGACTGGAGACGGTCCCGATGAAACGGATCCCAGATAACCCGCATCAGAATAAATAAATGAATTTGAAAGACCGGACACAATCAAAAAAATAAAACCGCCCTTCAATTCGGCTAAAAACTTTTTTTCTTTATTTTTCGAGACAAAAAACAAGTTCACCCCCTTAGAGGTTTAACTCAAACAGTCCCGTAACAATCATTGAGATGAGCAGGACTCCCAGTATTATCCTGTAAAGAGCAAAATATTTCAATGAGGTTTTTTTCAGGACGGCCATGAAGGTCTTTATCGAGGCGGCGGCGACGACGAAAGATGTTATAAATCCTGCCGCAAGCAAAATGCCGTTATCACCTCTGAAAATGGCTTCTCTCGATTTGAAAGCGTCGTATAAAAAAGCTCCGGTCATCACAGGGACAGCGGCTATGAAAGAATATTCGGCTGAAGTCTTAACGTCCAATCCGCGAATCAGTCCGCCTGAGATCGTGCTTGCCGATCTCGACATGCCCGGAAAAAGAGCAAGCACCTGAAACAATCCTATTACCAAAGCGTCTCTATAGGATATAGAATCAATTCCATCTTTGCCTTTACGGCAATATTTTTCGGCAACTGCCATCATGATGCCCCCGGCTATCAGAGCAAACGAAACCGTCAGGGGATTGAAAAGATATTGTTTTACAGCCGAATGCAACAAAGTGCCTGCAACAACAGCGGGAAGCGAAGTCCAAAAAAGAGATATGATCGCCTTTTTGCCGTAGAATCCTTGTTTCGAAAAATTGAAAACTCCAATGAATCTATCTTTGTATAGCATGACAACGGATAAAATAGCGCCGAACTGTATTATCACTTCAAAAGCCTGTGCAAACTCTCTGTCCCTGAAAGGCATGAAAGCCTCGGCAATTATAAGATGCCCAGTAGAAGACACAGGTACAAACTCCGTCAGACCTTCAATAATTCCCAGAATAAAAGATTTTATCAATTCGACTGTCATTAGTATAAATTATCAGATCAGTAAATATTTATAAACATTATTTTTCCTTGTTTTTGATAAAATATATTGACTGAATTTTCTGTTTTTTCTTTAAAACCATCATTTAAGTTGATGAATGTATGAATTAGATATAACATATCTTTTTATAATCGAGAGGTGACGATGGAATTTTACTGTATGTTCGAAAATATTGTTTTTTATCCGAAAATAACAGACGAAGGTTCATGTCCGAAGTCCTGATATTCTGCTCGATAATGGCGATAATTACACCTGAATCAGTAGAAAACATAGTCCAGGACGTTAATTCAAAGAACCTGACGTCCGGACAGCGTATCGCACATTATTCGGAACTTTTTCTCGGGATAGAATACTATCTCGGTCCTCTCGGCGAAGGAGAAAACGGTTTTCCGGACGACGACCCTCTGTACGATTTTTCCAAAGTGGATTGCGTGACTTTCTGCGAACAGGTGCTTGCTCTTTCATTGACAGAATACGGTTTCAGCGATTTTCTAGAAATTTTAAACCACATAAGATACAGAGAAGGAATAATTTCATTCGAGACGAGAAACCATTATTCATACATCGACTGGCTGCCGGCCAACTCCTGGATATGCAAAGACGTAACGGGTTGTTTTCATGCAACTTGTTCGATATCAAAGACAATTGACAGATACGCTTTCCTCACGGAACACGGGTTCTCTCCCTCCGAATCCTTCCCGGCAAACGATGCGGAAATCATTTACATTGACAAGTCTTTTCTTGCAGAATTACCCGGCTTCCTCGAGGACGGAGACCTGATAATGATAGTCTCCGGAAAGCCTGGAATTGACATAGCTCATTGGGGCTTTTACATTAAAGAACCGGGTGTTTTCAGGCACGCCTCGATGAGCCGTAAATCAGTGACCGATCTTCCGTGGTCTTCTTTCACATCTTACATGAGGTCTAAAGTTGATTTTATCGGCGTTACAATCGTCAGAGTCGTTGAACATCCCTTCATCTACTGGCGGGTGGTATATGATTCTTCCTTTTGACGTCTATGTCCTGAGACAACACGCTGTCCCATTCATTCTCTCGTTTTTTGTCTACACTTTCGTTCTGATAATGAACCGACTGTTCGAACTCGTAGATCTTATTTTCGGAAAAGGACTCGATCCGGCGACGGTCGGGTTGATATTTCTTTACAGTCTGCCATTCATTATAGCCATTACTGCGCCCATGGCTTTTTTGACTTCCGTCCTGGCGGTTTTCGGAAGAATGTCCGAAGATTTCGAGATCATTTCAATGAAAGCCCTGGGCATCAATCCTTTGAGACTTCTGCCCCCCTTAAGTCTTTTTGCAGCCGTTTTTGTCGTTGCGATGGTGTATTTCAACAATCACATACTTCCTGTCACAAATCACAGAGTTAAAATCCTTTTACTCGAGGTCGGAGAAAAAAGACCTGTTGCCGAACTGGCTCCGAGGAGTTTCATATCGAATTTTCCTGGTTACCTGCTTTATGCAAGAGCCATAGACAAATCCTCCCATCCGGCTAAACTTGAAGACGTGCTTCTGTACAGTAAAATCGACGACGCAGTGGGCAACACGGAATTCATAATTTCCAGAGAAGCGTTTATTTCGATAGACAGGGACTGGAACCTCGTCACATTTACGATGACCGACGGCCAAAGGCATATACTGGGTCAGGAAGGGGCGTATTGGAGCATGGATTTCGACACGCAGATGATAAATATCTTTCTGCCTCCCGAAGCGAGACCCGACACTTCTTACAGAGGCGACAGGGAGATGTCCGCTCAAGAAATGGCTGAAAGGATAAGGACATGGAACCGGGAACTCGACTCGCTGAGAAATTACAAGGATTCCGCCGTTGCCGCCTCTTTGATTCCGCCCGATGAAATATTACTGTCTTCCGCCGACATTCAGATTCAGACAATAGAAAGCGAGATAGACAGGTACTCGGTTGAAATTCACAAAAAATATTCTCTTCCCTTCGCCGCTTTCACGTTTATATTCCTCGGAGTGCCTTTGGGTATACTGACGCGCAAGGGAGGCATGGGAGCAGCTTTTGGGATCGCAATACTAATTACAACCGTATACTACATCTTCATAGTCGGCGGTGAAACCCTCTCAGACAGAGGATTTCTAAACTCACTAGTGGCGATGTGGTCCGCCAACATTTTTTTTCTAGTTCTCGGTTTATGGCTTTATTGCGGATTTTTCTTCGACTCCATACATTTCTGGAAAAGATGAAGATTATAGACGGCTACATATTTTCAAAATACATTAAATTCGTTCTCATGGGAGGTTTCGGTTTTATCTTAATTTATATCACTGTCGACCTGATAGATCACATACACGTTTTTCTCGACAGAAGCGTTCCTCTTATAATAATTTTTAAATATTACTACTATCAAATACCGTCCCTGTTGGTTCTGCTTACACCGGTCGCTGTTCTTCTTTCCTGTTTTTTCACACTCGGCAAGCTTTCGAAGAATTTTGAAATAATAGCGATGCAGGCCGTCGGAATAAGTTCCTACAGAATAATGCTTCCCGTTATCATATCAGCTTTCTTCATTTTTCTCGTTCTTTTTTATTTGAACGAATTTTTCGTGCCTCAATACGCCCGAAAATTCATTTACACGAAAGAAGTGGAAATATACAGATCTCAACCGCCGTGGTTCACTCAGACCAGTGATTATTCTTTCAGAGGCAGAGAAGACGATTACTATTTCGCGAAAACTTTCGATCCGGGAAACAGATACATGGAAAGACCTACGGTTATTTTTATTGACGGCAGTTGGAAAGTGAGAAAAAAGATAGATTCCGAAAAAGCCCTGTGGACGGGCGAAAAATGGGTTTTCTACAATTGCTGGGTAAGAGTTTTCGATCCGGAAAAATCCGTCGGAGAATCCGGTTACGAAAGATGCTTTTTCTCAGCCGAGACTTCATTTAACTCGATAGCACCGCTTGAGGAAATGATAGTGAGACAGATAAGACAGGACGAGATGTCAATCAGGGAGCTCAGAGAGTATCTTTCCAAAGCCCAATCTTCGGGTGCAAGACCTGAGATAATCAGGAAAATCATTGTAGACATGCACAAGAGAGCTTCCTATCCGGCCGCCGCTTTTGTCATATCTCTTTTGGGGGCGCCTCTGGCTCTTGACAGACGCAGATCCAGCATAGGAGTCGGCTTCGGTCTAAGCCTTCTGATATCATTCGTTTACTGGGGTCTGCTTCAGATAGGAATCTCAATGGGTTATGCGGGCGCGCTCGATCCTTTTATAGCTTCATGGGGTACTAATATATCCTTTACTGTGTTCGGAATATGGATGTTTTTGAAAATAAGAAGATGAACCTGCTTTCGATATCCATAGTCCATTATGGTGACGGCAAACACACATCAAACCTGCTCGAAAAGCTCTTTTCAGATACAGATCTTCCTGAAAACACCGAAATCCTGCTTGTAAAAAACTCACCTCTCGATATTTGTCTCCCCTCGAATGTCATATCAATCGAACCGGGTAAAAACCTCGGTTTCGGCGAAGGACACAACGCGGCTTTCAGAAATTCAAACGGATCGCTCTTCATGGTCCTGAATCCTGACGTTTTGCCCGGAAAAAATTCGGTGGTCTCGCTCGTCAAATTTATGGCTGAAAATCCTCACGCGGGAATAGCCGCACCGAAACTTGTTCTTCCTAACGGTGAAAGGCAATTTTCAGCGAGAAAATTTTTCAACATTTTTGACGTCATCTTTTCCAGAGCCCCTGTTAAGAACAAAGAGTCAAGGACTTTTTATGCCAGACACCTGATGAGAGACATCAATCTTAAAAAACCAGAGAAAGTAGACTGGGCCGCAGGAGCTTGCCTTTTGATAAGACGGAGTTTGGCCGAAAAAAGAGGCTTCATTTTCGACCCCAGGTATTTTATATATTTCGAAGACGTAGATCTGTGCCTTTACTGCAAAAGATCCGGAATGCATGTCTTTTATGTTCCCGGAAGCGAAATGTTTCATGTTCACAAAAAGGAAAGCAAAAATATTTTCTCCCGCGCGGCTCTATATCACGCTTCGAGCACTTTAAAGTTTGTAACTAAACACTGGGGACTCCCCCAAAACTCCTGACATGCTGAAAAATTTTACAAAACCCAAAGTCGTTTTGAGCAGATGCGTCGAATTCGATTCCTGCCGCTGGAACGGAGCAATGATATCCAGTCCCGTCGTCAGAAAGTTCATCGGCTTTTTCGATTTTATAACGGTCTGCCCCGAATACGAAATTGGGCTGGGAGTTCCAAGGAAGCCGGTCAGGCTGATCCTGAAAAATGGAACAACGACGATGATTCAGCGCGGAACGGGAGCAGATCTGACAAAAATAATGCGGAACTATTCGGACGGATTTCTATATTCTCTAAAAGACGTCGACGGATTCATTCTCAAAGACAGATCGCCTTCGTGCGGAATAAAAGACGTAAAAATCTATGCCTGCGCCGAAGATACACAGCCGCTGAGTTTGAAAGGTTCGGGTCTTTTTGGGGAAAAGTCGAGAGAATTATACGGACACCTCGCCATCGAAACCGAAGGCAGGCTCAATGACAATGGAATAAGAGATCTTTTCCTCACCAAACTTTATGCTCTGGCTGAATTCAGGGTAATCTCACAAAAGCCTTCAATAAAAGGTCTGGTCGATTATCACTCCGACAACAAGTATCTATTCATGAGTTACAATCAGTCCGCTTTAAAATGTCTTGGAAAAATAGTATCAAATCCCTTTAAAGAACCGGTTATATCGGTTTTTGACAAATACGTAAAAATCCTGCCCAAGGTTTTTTCACGGCAATGCAGGAAAGGATCTGTCGTCAACGTCCTATTGCACGGATTCGGATATTTTTCAAAAAAACTATCAAAAAGAGAAAGAGATTATTTTCTCGGAATTTTAGACAAGTATTCGAATGACCTGACAACATTAAGCGAATGCAGATCGGTGTTGATGTCCTGGATAATCAGGTTTGACGAGAACTATCTGGCGCGCCAGACTTTTTTTTCACCTTATCCTGAAACAATTTATTAGAATTTCAGTCACAGTACGTTTCGATAACATTTTCCGCTATTGAAAACAGGAAAATACTTATTCCCGTCGAAAACAGCATGCCCGTACTGTACTGTAATATCCAGGATGAAGAGATAAATCCGAGCAGTTCAGCGATCCATTCCAGAAATATAAATACGGAGAAAACAGTTATTAACGCAAGATGTACCGGCCATATCCCCGGATCAAGATATCTTCTTAATAAAGGGTAAAAAACTGCACCGGTAAAAAAAAATCCGAGATCAATACCCGTACATCTGAAGCACACAGCGGCCGGCTGTCCGAAATAATGAGGGCATCGTTCAGGAAGACCGTGACAAAGGACTTTATAGAAAATCCTGATTTTCAGTGAACCAGCTTGTAATCCGCATGAATCCAAAAAAGCCGGAACAACTCCCAGAAGCCAAACCAGGAGAAATAATGTGCTGAAACTCAAAGCCCACAGAGGGTATTTCTTCCTGTCCGCTTCGAAGAATTTCATCCGGCCTTTTCGTTTTCGAATCAGCCAATCAGACACATTTTTAAAAGAGCCATTCTGACGAAGAGGCCATTCTGAACCTGTTTGAAATACAACGACCTCGGATTAGAATCCACTTCAGATGATATTTCGTCAACTCTCGGAAGAGGGTGTAGAAGGATCGAATCCTTTTTCATAGCATTTACAATTTCATTATCTACTATAAATTTTCCTTTTGCTTTTTCGTAATCGTCCGGCCTGTCGAGGAGCCTTTCCCTCTGAATTCTAGTCATGTATATGACATCGACTTTGGAAGCGACATCCTTCAGGTTTTCCGATTCTTCCCAGCTCACGGCATGTCTGTCGAGATACTCTTTGATGTCGTCCCTCATTTTAAGACATTCGGGAGAAACGAATACTATTTTCACCCCCTCGTATTTGGCCAGGAGATAAGACAGTGACCTCACTGTTCTTCCGTTTTCGAGATCACCCACAAGAGCGACGCTAAGATTTTCGATACGAGAAAAATTCTGTTTGATTGTATACATGTCAAGCAAAGATTGAGTCGGATGCTGGCCGGATCCGTCTCCGGCGTTAATTACAGGCACTGTCGCGACCTCTATGGCGGCTTTGGCCGCGCCGCTCTCGTAATGCCTCAGAACAATCAAATCCGAATAAGACTGAAGCGTCCTTATCGTGTCGTGCAGGCTCTCTCCTTTGGCCGCGGAAGAGAATTCCCGGGCGTTTTCAGTCGACACTATTTCGCCTCCGAGCCTAAGCATGGCCGATTCAAAACTGAGCCTGGTTCTCGTACTCGGTTCATAGAAAACTGTTGCCATAATGTTATGTTTCAATATGTCGCTTCCGCCTGAAAACGCTATCCTCTCCATCTCTTCAGATTCCCTGAATATTTCTTCGAGCATTTCTTTGTTGAACTGTTGAGACTCTATTACATGTTTTATTTTCATGCCGCCCTCCAATATCCGTTTTTAGTGAGTATCAAACCAGCTTTCTCCCCAGGCGGCGGAAACCGTCAGGGGAACGTCAAGTTTCACAGCATTTTCCATTGTATTTTTAACTATCTCCGCCGTTTTTTCAACGGATTTTTCATTTACTTCAAAAAGAAGCTCGTCGTGAATCTGCAGCACGAGCTCGGCTTCTTCTCCTTTCAGAGCTTCGGTTACGCCGATCATTGATATTTTTATTATATCGGCAGCCCCCCCCTGTACGGGCGTGTTGAATACTTTTCTTTTTGCCTTCTCTCTTTCTTTCATGTTCCTGCTTTCAAGGCCGTCTATCATTCTTCTTCTTCCCGTAAAAGTTCTTATCTCGCCGGTTTTTTCAGCTTCATTCACCAGTTCTTCCTGCCAATTTTTTATTCTGGAAAATCTGTTGAAATAATCATCTATGAAGTTCCTCGCTTCTTTGAGGGAAATTCCCATGTCTTTCGAAAGTTTAAACGGAGACATTCCGTAGAGAACACCGAAATTGACCGTCTTTGCAAGATTTCTTTCTCTCGTTCCGATTTTTTCAGGGTCCAGGGACAGAATTTCCGAAGCGGTTCTTGCATGAATGTCTTCTCCGTTTCTGAAAGCATCCAAAAAAGTCTTGTCCCGGGACAGGTGAGCCGCCAATCGGAGTTCAATCTGTGAATAATCGGCCGAGAGCAGTTTTTTTCCTTTGGGAGCTCTGAAAGCTTTTCTGATTTCTCTCGCCCTTGGATTTTTCATTGGTATGTTCTGCAAATTCGGATCGTAGGAGGAAAACCTTCCCGTAGCAGTCGCGCGCAGATCGAATTTGCAGTGGAGTCGCGAATTTTTGTCCAAAATGCAGGGGATGACATCTATGTATGTCGAAAGCATTTTGGAAATGAACCTGTGCTCGAGAATCATACCGACCAAAGGGTGAAGAGCCTTTATCTGCTCTAAAGCGTATGAATCTGTCGAAAATCCCGTTTTTGTCTTTGTCACGGGAGGCAGTTTAAGTTTATCAAAAAGCAAGTTTGCGAGTTGTTTGGGAGATCGCGGATTTATGTTGCAGTTTGCTTCTTTCCGGATTTCTTCCTCAATTTTTTTCAGGTCTTCTGAAAAAACCGCGCTCATTTTTTCGAGATAAGCCCCGTCAATGAATACCCCGGCTTTTTCCATTTTCGTCACGATGGGGATCAGGGGTTTTTCAATATCACGATACAGAGCGTAAAGCCCTTGTCCGATCATTTCTTTCTCGAGTTTTTTCCAAATAACAGGCAGAGAGCAAAGGGAGGTTTTAAAATCCGCAAATATTCCTTCGTGTTTTTTGACAAGAGAAACACAATCGTAAGGACCGCTTTCTGGATTTATAAGATAAGAAGCTGTTCCGGCGTCCTCAAAGACATGCGGCATAAAACCGGCCGTTACAGCTGTTTTTTTTATGTCGTCGCTAACCAAGATATTATTTCCGGCGATTCGCTCCAAATCTCCTGCCGAAACTTCCTGGCAAACATCTTTTTGAAGCACGAACAAACGATCGTCATCACAGGATGCTGCCGCAATTCCTTCAATATCCTCCGTACTGAAATCATGTGGAAAAAACTGCGGATTTTCTTTCAGTTCCAAGCCGAAATCTCCGGCTATTTTTTTCATTCCCCATTCCTTTAAAAACTCAGCCGCTTCAGGCGACACCGGAGTGTTTTTAAGATCTTCCGGAGCAGGTATTGAAAGGTCTGTTTTCAATTCAACCAATATTTTTGCTTTTTCGATCGTTTGCCTGCTTTGTTCGATGGATTTGGCTATCCTTTCAGTCGCGTACATTTTCGGATTTTCGATAATCGTTTCAATATCACGGCCATTTTCCAAAAGTTTGGCCGCGGTTTTAGAACCTATTCCAGGAACTCCTGGTATGTTGTCACTCGTGTCTCCTGTGAGAACAAGGAAATCTTTTATTCTCGAAGGAACGACGCCGAATTTCGCGAACACAGCCTTTTCGTTCATCACGTCCCAGTTGCCTGATTTTCCAGGATATATGAGCGAGACTCCCTTTTTTACGAGTTGAGCCAGATCCTTGTCTCTCGTCACAATAAAGATGTCGCCAAAGGAGCCGTATGCGGTAACAATTGAAGCTATGATATCGTCCGCTTCGAAACCCTCCATTCTCAATACCGGGTATCCGAAATACGGCAGACCTCCTACGAGACTTTCGATTTGTTTTGCGAGAGATTCAGGCATTCTCTCCCTGTTGGCTTTGTATTCTTCGAAAAATTTCCGCCTGAAAGAAGGTTTTGTGCCGTCGAAAACGGCCACCACATCATGCGAGGGAAAAGATTTCCTCAAAGACACGAGAGTATTGAGAAAACCGTAAATCGCCCCGCTTTCTCTGCCGTCCGGAGCCTTCAAATCGGCTTTCTGAAGAGCGAAGTAGCTCCGGTAAGCGATGGACGAAGAATCAATGATTATCAATTGTACAGCCCTGATTTTTTTACGTAATTATTCAGTTCATTCCCCAACAGATGTTCCGTTTCGAGGTGTTTTTTAACAAGGCCTCTGATCTCCGACGAAGACACGTCCAATCTTCTGTCAATAAAACTGAGCCTGCTTTCGGGTATGTCGGGTTTTTCTTCTTCAACTCCCCTTCTCATGACAATGAATCCAAGGGAATCTTTCAGTTCGGAAGATTTTTTCCACGTATTTATAAGTCTGGCCTGATCCATGCCAATCATTAGAAAATAATCGTTTGATTCACCCAATTGCTTTTTAATAAAATTCACTGAGTCATAAGTGTAGTTTGGCTTTTCGAGCTTCTCTTCCAGGTCGGAAATCGATATGAACTTGAAATTTTCCGATATAATTTCGCAAAAACGGATTCTTTCACTGAAAGGCGCAATGGGCATGGTTTTGTGACATGGAGTGTGATTGACCAACCATACTATTTTTTTTATTCCCAATATATTGTAGGCGTCCACTGAAAATATCAGATGACCTATGTGAGGGGGATCGAAACTTCCTCCGAAAATCCCCGTCTTCACTTATTCCTCCCG
Source organism: candidate division WOR-3 bacterium (assembly GCA_016934535.1). Classification (NCBI taxonomy): domain Bacteria; kingdom Pseudomonadati; phylum Caldifarciminota; species Caldifarciminota bacterium. The sequence goes on along the minus strand of JAFGSQ010000007.1, from coordinate 88,308 downwards.
GGATTCTTCGATCGTGTCCGGCGAGAATGAATCGGTGGATTCGGTTATGGGGAGTCGAGAAAGCATTTCCCTCGCTTTTTCTGCATATTCGGTCTGATATTCCGATGCGTCGAGAAAATATCTGCGAGCGCTCGAAAGGTTTCCGGTTTTAAGAGCGGACAACGCTGCCTCGTACAGCGCTTGAGAAATATAATCTGAATTGGGATACATTCCGGCTGCGGTAACAAGGACTGCGAAAGCCGATTCGTGTCTGTTCATTTTTTTGTAAACTTCCGCCTCGTATATCAGTTTTCTAAGTAAAATATTTTCACAATGTCTCACGCGTTCAACGGCTTCCTGTGTTCGTTCGTCTGAAGGGAATCTCGCTAAAAAGAGACTGTATGTTTCCAAAGCGTATTTCAGCTTCAGAAGGTCCCTTTCAAAAGACGGCGATGATTTCTCATAGGAGCTCGCCCAATAGTACACGGTGCTCGATATAAGCGTATCGGAGGGGTATTTATTGTAAAACACTTTAAAAGTTTCAATTGCATCATCGTATTTTCCATCCATGTAATACGAAAGGCCGGACATGAATAAAGCATAGCTTTTATATCGCGTAAAATCAAAACTCAGATAAACGTAGTTGAAGGCTTCGGCGGCTTCTCCGTAATCATTGCTTTCGAACAATTCCCGCGCGACAGACAAAGCGGCTTCTTCATCAGTGTATCTATCCAGGTTGATCCTTTTAGGCGAACATCCGGACGCCGTTATGACTGCCACAACGAAAATAAATGTCTTTTTCACTTTTACTCCTAAATATTTTGCAGTAATTTGATGGCTTTTTCTCTGATAACCGAGCTTCTTTCAATCTCTAAAACCCTCTCGAGATACAGTCTTCCCTTGGCGTAATTTTCTGAAGCCACGTATAAACTTCCTGCAAGCCAGGCCGCTTCGGCAGAAGTTGTTCCCTGAGTCAGAAAAGACGCTTCAGAAAGATAATTGAGGGCTTCACCCTGTCTCCCTTTTTCGATAAGTTCCTTTGACATTTCGACCAGTATGTCAGCTTTATTCTGCATTATTTGTATCTTGTCGGCGTCAGGTTTTATTATTGCCGAATCGAGCCACGCAACTGCGATCTCGTGCATTTTTTTGTTTTTATAAATTTCACCGAGAAGTATGCAGGCGCTAAGAGAAAGTTCTTCGTATTTGAGTGATCGTGATAAAGTGCTCAATGCGTTGGCCGTGTCAGCTTCGAGAAGAAAAGATCTGGTGATTTCAGGGAGCAATTCTCTCGCAACCGCATTTTGTTCAATCAAAAATAATTTCTTGGAAAAATATATTTCCTCGGAAAATCTTCCTTCGAAAGATAATTTATCGATTATCTGCTGATATCTCATTACGATCGTATCTTTGAAATCTCTTCTCTGATAATAAACATTTTCAAGAGTCCCCGAAGAGCTCGCATACTCTCCGAGTTTTATATCTATGTCGGCTGAAAGAATCATGCCTTCAATTCTTTCATTTTCGCCCAGTTCTTCCGAGGAAAGGGAAGAATCGAGAACAACTTTCGCCCTGTCGTATAATCCTTCATAATAGAGCTGTCTGGCTCTGTCTATCCTTGCTTCCTGAGTTTTTTGAGAGCACGATAGTGTGAGCAAAAAGCACAAAAGCGCTAAAGAATTATATATTTTTCTGTTCAAATAGATTGTCAAGCGAAGGGACATTTGTCTTTATCTTGCGTTTGATGTGCGGAAAAGCGTCATCTATTTCGACTTTTTTGTATCTTATTTCTCCCGATTCTATAGCTTTTAACTGCGCCTCGAGAAAACTTTTTATCTGAGCTTTTATGCTTACCCTGTGTGTGTTGAGGGCTGAAATCTCACTCGTTATTTCCACAACCTGAGAACGGGCTCTCTCAACGATCGTCTCTCCCTGAAGTTTTGCGTTCTGTATTATCAGTTCAGCTTCCTGTTCGGCATTTTTTCTTATCTGCTCGGAAGATTTTTGAGCCGAAGTGAGGGTGTTCTGCAGAGTGGATTCCATACTCTTGTAATCTTCAAGTCTTTGCTCTAAATTCCTGAGCTGCTCTTTAATAGACATATTCTCCCTGTTCAGGCTTTCGAGCTGATCAGCGACTATTTCAAGAAAGCTTTGAACCTCCTGAACGTCGAGTCCGCGGAAGGTCTTCCTGAACTCCATCTTTCTTATTTCTAGCGGTGTGATTCCCATATCAATACCTCTTTCCAAAAAGGGCCGTACCCAGCCTTACCATCGTACTGCCTTCCTCGACAGCAACAGTGTAATCCGAACTCATTCCCATCGAAAGAGAACAGAGTCCGAATTTCTCTTTTATTTCAAAAAGAACAGAAAACTGCCTTCTTGTCTCAACTTCACCGGCGTATAAACCCGCCATGCCCATCACACCCTTTAATTCTATATTCTTACAGCTAAAAATATAATTTGTCAAATCGTCAACTTCTTCAGGTTTTACTCCGGACTTGGTTGTTTCTCCGGAAACGTTAACCTGAATAAAAACGCTGTATTTACACGCTTTTTCTTCAGGATTAATTTCGGCACATTTTTTTTCAAGTTTCTCTGCCAAAGCTAAAGAATCTACGGTCTGTATCACGTCAAAAAGTTTCAGCGCTTTTTCAACTTTGTTCTTCTGTAAATGTCCTATGAGATGTTTTGTAAAAGTATCCCGCTTGTGACTCAACTTCTCCCATGCTTCCTGCACTTTATTTTCTCCGATGTTCCTGATTCCTTCTTCCGCAGCCATATCAAGCGCAAGTCTTCCGAAATTCTTCGTCACCGCGAGAATGGCAACTTCACTTGGATCTCTCGAAACTCTGCGGCAGGATTCGTAAATATTTTCTCTCACAATCTTCAGGTTTTCCCTGAACGTTTCCGTTTCTAAAACTCTCATCCGTTCAGTTGTTTTGCCTTCTGAGGTAAGCCGGTTCGGTCAATTCATCAGAATTGTACAAATCGAGTTCGTCTTCTATAGGCCTGTTCTTCCTCATCCTCTGTCTTTTGTTAAACACTTCTTTTTTACGGTTTTCCCTGTCCTCATCGTTCTCTTCTGCCGTATCATCTCCTTTTTCTATTATTTCTGCTTCAAACAGATCTACCTGGTCTTCTTCAGGCGTCCAGATAAAATTCTTTTCGAGAGAATTTTTCTTATCAGAATCACTGCTTTGTTCACCGGTAAAAAATCCTTCCACCCTGTTTTCTTTCCTCGATTTTTTAGTTCCGATACCTGTAGCAATTATTGTAATCTCTATCCTGCTGTTGTATGTGGTGTCGTATCTGATCCCGAATAAGATTTCTTTGTCAGTGTCGTCTCCGATTTTTTCCTGTATGAGCTTCATCACGTTGTCTATCTCTTCGAGTTTGAGATCGTCAGGTCCTGTTATGTTGACAAGAACACTTGAGGCTTCGGTGATGGATACATTGTCGAGAAGAGGTGAATTGATGGCTTCGTTAGCGGCCTGTACGGCTCTGTCTTCGCCTGTACCGTATCCGATGCCCATGAGCGCTTTTCCTCCTTTTCCCATCACTCTTTTTATGTCGGCGAAGTCCAAATTTATATGTCCCTGTTTAATTATCAAGTCAGAAACGCCTTTTGTCGCTTTTACAAGCACGCCGTCGACATATTTAAAAGCGTCTTTTGCCGTGATCTGTTTGGAATAAAGAGTTCTTATGTTGTCGTTATGAATCACCAGAATTGTGTCAGACGATGAAGAAAGATCCTTAACTCCCCTGGTTGCGACATCATATCTTTTCTTCCCTTCCCAGTTAAAAGGCAGAGTCACAACCGAAACTGTCACTGCTCCCGATTGTTTTGCCGCTCTGGCGATTATCGAAGACGCTCCCGTGCCGGTTCCGCCTCCCATACCCGCTGTTATGAAAACCATATCGATGCCTTTGAAAATCTCTTCGATTTCTCTCATGCTCTCTTCCGCCGCCTTCTTGCCTTTTTCAGGATCAAAACCGGTGCCGAGTCCCCTTGTCGTCTCTTTACCTATTTGAATTTTTTTCTGGGCTCTGGACTTTATGAGATCCTGCAGGTCCGTGTTCACAACAACGATGTTCACGCCTTCAATGCCCTCTTCAACCATTGTGTTCACAGTATTTCCACCGGCTCCTCCGACTCCTACAACCACTATCTTAGCCAGCGGAAGTTCTTGCGGGGCCATTTCGAATATACCCATATATTCCTCCTTCATATTCCATTTAAAAAATGTTTAATTGACGCTTCGTTTATCCGGTCTAAAAGAAATCGCTTATCCACTTTTTCAGTCCTCCTACTATTTTTTTCTTTTTTTCTTTGTCCCCCTGGGATCCCGTTTCTTCCTGATCTGAAATCGAATATTTTATCAGTCCGAGAACCGTCGAGAATGCTGGCGATGAGACCGCTTCAACCATCCCGAGAAGATCGTCTCCCGGGATTCCAAGCCTGACCGGTAGTTCGAATATCTCTTCGGCGACCTCTATAATCCCTTTGAGATTCGCTGTTCCGCCAGTGATTACGACTCCGGACGCCAGGTTGTGCGCGTATTCACTGCGTTGGATTTTTCTGAACGAAAAATCGAGAATCTCTTCCACTCTGGCCTCGACGACATCGTGCAGTCTTTCAGTCGTGACTTTTCTGTTACCCCTTCCGGCGGTCGCTTGTATGTCTATAACTTCTTCCGGGTCAACGTATGTCGGGTGGGCAGAGGCTTTTTCTTTTTTAATTTTTTCAGCAAAAGCGTAAGATGTTGCCAAACCCATAGAAATGTCCCTCGTAATGGAATCCCCGCCCAGCTTGACAAGCCCCACATCCCTGAGAGAACCGCCATACCAGACGGAAATATTCGTAACTCCTCCTCCTATGTCGAGAAGAGCTATGCCTTGTTGCCTGTCTTCCTCGCCCAGAACCGCATAAGAAGAAGCGAGAGGCTGCAGTATCATTGATTCCACGGATAAACCCGAACCTTCGACTGCTTTTCTTATGTTTCCGAGCGCAAGGCTGGATGCCGTTATTATATAAATTATTGCTTCCAGCCTCATACCCATCAATCCGACCGGATCGATAATGTTGGGCTGATTGTCTACTATGAAATCCTGAGTCAACGTGTGAATTATCTCTCTTTCGGCCGGAATGGCTATCCCCTTTGCCGATTCTTTCACTCTTTCGACATCGGCTATGGTTATACCTTGTTCCTTGCTCGTTATCGATATAACGCCTTTACTCGCTATTCCTTTTATGTGCTCGCCTGTCACTCCAATACTTACAGGACCCGCCTGAACTCCCGCCATTACTTCAGCGTCATGAATCGCGTTTTTTATCGAAGAGATTGTTTTGTCAAGGTTTATGACCACTCCGTGCCTCATTCCTTCGGAAACAGCTTCTCCTACACCGATCACGTTAATTTTATTTCTCGATGCTATTTCAGCTATTACGGCGCAAACTTTACTCGAGCCGAGATCCAAAGCGGTCGAAATCATTTTTTTATCCATAATTCAGCCCCCGTAACAATCTTTGTTATTGGTTAAAGCGGACCTTTTGAATATCAATAGTTCTCCGGGGGAACTCAAATCGTAACAATACTTTCGGTCCCACCAATCAGTTCCCCTGACAGTCATTAATATTCTGTACGATAAAACAAAATCCGAATACCCGAAATAAGCGTACACTCCGTCTTTGGTTTTCACCGACAGACCTTTTTTGCAGACTATCACTTCGCTCAAAAAAGGGAAATTAATTCCTTGCGAACAAACAGACGCAACATCTTTCAGTATTCTGTCCTCTTCGGTCAGGAATAAATCGCTTTCTGTGTACTCGTTCATTGTTTTCGCTCCGAGCAATGCTTTTGATGAATCTATCGGCAATATATAACCGTCCGCGTCTACTCCCTTGCCGTTTCCAATATCCAGTGAAGGATATCTTTCAATTATTTCAATCTCCAGAGCGTTAGGTCCGGACTTTCTCACCAGTATCTTTTTTGCGAAAATCTCTTTTGACAGATTAAGCTCAGCCTCCGACAAATTGACAAAAAATACGCAATCTCCTTTTGAAACACCTGCTATCTCGAATATTTCATGAGAACTCAGTTCAGTGTTTCCCCTCACTATAACGGATTCAACTCTGAAAAAATGCAATTTTCCCGCTGCTACTCCGGCCGAGAACAATGTCGCTGTCAGAAACGCGAAAATAACCGCTTTAAATTTCTTTGGATTTTCCATTTTCATCGTATATCTTTAATTCTGTTTCAAGCGTTATTGAGAACTTTCTGAAAACGTCTTCTTTGACCGCAGTTACTGAATCAACAAAATCGGAGCATTTGGCTCCTCTGAGAGGGATGAAGTAATTTGCGTGCCTGTCTGAAATCATGACGTTTTTTATTATCTTTCCTTTCCACCCTGCTTGTTCTATCAGTTTACCGGCAGGCGGACTTCCGAAAGGATTTTTGAAAATACAACCGGCTGTTCTTGAGTTCCTCGGAAACCTCTCGCTTCTGAATTTTTTTATTTGAGTGATCGTCGATTCAATTTCGGAAACCTCCGCATTTCGCAATTCAAATTCAACACCGAGTATTATTTCATGTATGCCTTTTCTATAGCCGAACTGGTCCTTCGAGATTTCAAAATAATCCTTGCCTCTCGTTTTAACTCTTTTAACAAAATCTCCCGTGACACCCCATTTTGTGCCGGCGTTCATGTAAACAGCGCCTCCGACTGTTCCGGGTATTCCGTAAAGGCATTCAAGACCAGACAAGCCTGCTTCTCTTGATTTCCCTATTATTTCCGAGAGCGCTACGCCTGCTCCTGTACGGATCATGTTGCCTTCCAGAACAAAACTTCTAAAGCTCCCCGAAAGCTTGACAATACATCCTTTGAATCCCTTGTCGCTAAAGAGAATATTGCTGCCCGCACCCAATATGATGTATGGCAGATTATTTTTTTCACAATATGTAATAATTTTATCAAATTTCTGCTCATTATCAACATAACAAAAATAATCCGCTTTTCCGCCCAATCTCAAAGTCGTGAATTCAGCGAGATCGATTTTTCTCAAACAATCAATCATTTACTGTTCCCTTTAACATTTCTGTAATTTCATCCCTGTAAGAATCAGCATCTCCGGCTCCCAATAGAGCCAAAATGCCTCCTGAAAACGATTTTTTCAGAACAGACATCAATTCTTCCTTTGATCCTGTCACGCAGACTTCTTTACCAAGGGTTTTCAGGTCGTCGGCAATTAATTCCGAAGTCACTCCCGTCATCGGTTTTTCTCTTGCGGGATAAATCGGCATCAGTATAATGTTATCGGCTTTTAACAGCCCCTTAGCAAAATCCAGATGGAATTCTTTTGTTCTCGAGTATAGATGAGGTTGAAAAACAATCGTCAGCTTTTTATCGCCGGTTTTAAGAGCTTCTATCGAGTTTTTCAATTCAGTCGGATGATGGGCGTAATCACTTATAAAAGTACAGAAATCCGAATCAAAAACCGTTTCCATCCTTCTTCTGACTCCCGAAAAGCTCTTTAAAGCTTCCGCCGAATCCATCGGAGAAACGCCCATAAGTTCAGCTACGGCTAAAGCGCAGGACGCATTTCTGAGGTTGTGTTCTCCCCGCATGCGGATACTTATTTTTTCTCCTCTCATGAACAAACATTCATCTTCTATGACGTAGCGTATGTCGCAGGCAGGCGATTCACCCAGCGTCACCGATTTTACTGTTTTTGAATTGGCAATTTCAGCCGTCAATTTGTCGCAAACGTTCAAAAGGCATTTTTCAGAATTTCCGGCAAATTTCAAGAATGCCTCCGATACATCTTTTTCTCCCGAGTAATATTTTCCGATGTGATCAGCTTCTACTGAAGTTATGACTCCTATATTCGGATTAAACAGAAGAAAAGTCCTGTCGCTTTCGTCAAGTTCGCAAACCGCCGCGCCATTTTCCGACCATATCAGTCCGCTTTCCCATCCCACCGGTGATCCTCCGGTGATTCCGAGCACGTCTTTATTGTTATACATTAAAATATGCACAAGCATTGAAGACGTGGTGGTCTTCCCGTGGGTTCCGGCTATTCCAGTCAGTATCCTGCCCTCAAGCTGTTCTCTGAGAGCTTCTCCTCTAGATTGTATTTTGATCCCTTTTTTCAAGGCCTGGGATATCTCATTGCACGATTCATCCACGGCCCTCGAAAAAATCACCCTGGAAACACCTTCGAGATGTTTTGTCGAATGACCCGCAGACAATACGATCCCTTCTTTTTTGAGAATTTCGGCATTTTCGTTCAGATTTCTGTCACATCCGGTGACATCAAAGCCTTTTCTTTTCATAATGATAGCCAGAGGGGTCATCCCTGCTCCGCAAATACCGATCATGTGAACCATTTCAGGATTCATTAAGTATCTCCTCGGCAATAATTTTCACTGAGTCTTTCTTTCCGGGACAGAGTACCGATGTTCCCTCTGAATTCAGGATTTTTTTTATGTTTTCGTGAAGGGATTCTGCCGTGAGTTCATTTTCTCTTATTACGACGCTTGTACAAAGATTTTCGAGCTGGCGGGCGTTGTCAGCCTGATGCCCTCTGGCTATTGCCAAAGGAATGAGTACTGCAGGTTTTCCGGCAGCAAAAATCTCAGCGACCGTTACGGCTCCGGCTCTCGATACGACTACGTCGGCACAGGCGTAAGCCGATGCCATGTCTTCAATATAATCTCTGACTATGACGTCTTCTCCGCATCGCGCGTATAGTCCTTCGGAAAATTTACCCGCGGAAGCGATCACCTTTGCGTTCTGAGGTATGCCGAATTTCCTGTACATTTCATAAAATGCTTTTTCTATAGTAGAAGATCCCTGACTTCCTCCGAACACGAGAATTATCTTCGAGTCACCTGAAAGTCCGAATTTTTTCACCGCTTCGGATTTCGGGACATTCCCAATCGTTCGCCTAACAGGACTTCCCGAGTATAGGGTCTCAGAAATACCGGGCATGTATTTTTCAGTCTCCTCGAATGATAAAAATATTTTTTTTGCGCTTCTTGCAAAAAAACGAGTTGTCATTCCTGGTTTGACATCCGCTTCTAAAATATAAAAAGGCACCGAAAGCAAACAGCAAGTCAGCAAAACGGGAACCGTCGCAAAAGAACCCGTGCCGAGAACGGCAAAAGGCTTTATTTCAGATATGTGTCTTCGGCAATAAAATACACCAAAAATGAAGGAAACCGCTGAAGCGGCTTTTTCGAGAATCGTTCTTCCCGCCCAAGGCCTGCTTCTGACTTTCTCGAAGTGAAATCCTGCCCTTGTTACTATTGTCTCAGCGAGTCCCCTGTCGCTTCCGATGAAAAACAAGCCGCATTTGCCCCTTAGTTCTTCCGCAAGGGCAAGCGCGGGATAAATATGCCCTCCAGTCGCTCCGACAGCAATGAGCAGTCTTTTCTTTTTCAACGCGCTTTTACCGCCTTTTGTCTTTGAGTCAATCTACTGCCGACAAAAGTGTTAGATTTGTTCTTTGTACTGAAAAAAATCATTTCTCTTTTTTTTATCATATTTTCATTCATCTGATGGCTTTTCGAGAGAGCCGATATGTTAAGCATGATTCCAAGCATGAACATATTACTTACCATTGAAGTTCCGCCGTAAGAAATAAAAGGCAGAGCCAATCCCGTCGCTGGAAGCGAACCGATGCTGATGAATGCGTGTATAATGGCGAAAATAAAAAAATTGACCGATATGCCCATGGCGAGAAAATAAAAATATCTGTCTTTGTCTTCGAAAAATAACGCGATTCTAAAACCTGTAACAAGTATTACAAAATACAAAGACATCACGAATAGAGCGCCGACAAGCCCCATTTCTTCTCCTATTGCGGCTATTATCATATCTCTGTCCACCTCAGGAATAAATGATCCGTTTTTGAGTTCTCCCTTGCAAAGACCTCTTCCAAACAGACCTCCGTTGGCGAAAGCAAGGATGGAATTTTCTACCTGCGAATTTTCATCAGTATCTACTTCCTCTCCTCTGAGCGTCACTACGTAATTTTTTATTCTCTTGTCTATGTGCTTGAACCTGCTTCCGGGAAGCATATAAAGCAAAACGCCGATCGCTAAAACGCTGAAGATGAGGACGAAAGAAAATTTAACAGGCACTTTGCCGACGAAAAAGAACACGAAAACAAGCAAAATAAGGACAAGCGCTGTCGATACGTCAGGTTCAACAGCGATCAGGGCAATTATCCCGCCGATCACTATCAAAAGCCCCCACGACCATTTCGCGTTTTTTTCTTTTATTCCGCTGTACTTTCTCCTTATGTAATGAGAGACATAGAATATCAGTACGATTTTTGCCAGTTCGGACGGCTGAAAATTAAATGGGCCTAGCCGCAGCCATCTGTGGGCTCCGTTGATGTTCGTACCAAAAAGAATTACTGCAAAAAGCAGAACCGTAATCGCCAAAGAAAAAAATAAAATTAAAGCTGTGTTGTCGGTTTTTTTCAAAGGAAGGCAGAACGCTATCAACAAAGCCATAAAACCGATTCCAATGTTCATAAGATGTTTATAGGGAGTGCTTGAAGTTCCGAAACTGAAAACGGAGGCTTTTTGATGAGCCGAGAACATGGCTACAATACCGATAGCCAGCAAGACAGAAACAGTAATCAAAAGTGCGTAATTTGCGTTCTTGAATTTGCATCTCAGACGGTCTTCATATTTTTCCATAATGTTCCTCGATGGCACTTTTAAAAGCTTCCCCCCTGTCTTGAAAATCCCTGAACATGTCAAAGCTTGCCATGCCGGGATTGAGTATTACCTGGTCTCCTTCTTCGGCTATTTTTACCGCCGCTTCAACAGCTTCGCGCATTCCTTTTACGGATTTATGAGGCACGTTCATTTTTTTCAGTTTTAAGGACAATTCGCCTGAACTGGCTCCTATAAGAACCACGAATTTTGTCAACTCTTTGCATGTTGCCGCAATAACGCTCAAGTCTGTCTTTTTTGCTTTCCCACCAACTATAACTACGGAGCCTTTGTATGCTTCTAGCGATCTTCTGAAAGCGGCTTCGTTAGTGCACATAGAATTGTTAACAAATAGTATTCCGTCGAACACGCCTACTGTCTCAAGTCTATGAGGAAGTCCCTTGAAGCTTTTGACTGCTTCGATGATTTTATTGGGTCGGGCTCCAATAAAATATCCTGCAAGCCCTGCTGCAAGTATATTTTCAAGATTGTGGCTTCCTCTGAGGAAAATATCTTTTTCGTCCACTGAAAATTCCACTCCGGCGTCAGGTCTGAAGACCGCCTTATTATTTCTTACAAAACCACTGACCCTCCTGTCCTCGTTTCCGAAGAAATATCTTCTGCACGCGGCTTTTTCGGTCATCCTGGCAATGGCTTCGTCGCTGAAATTGAGAATTGCAAATCCTTTTTCTTTCACCCTCCCTATCAAATCGGCTTTGAGAGAAGCATAACTGTAAATGTTCCCATGCCTGTCAAGATGATCGCTTGATATGTTAGTCCAAATAGCCGCGTCTGCTTTGAAATCTGAGACGTGTTCCATTTGAAAACTGCTTATCTCCGCGCTGACCCATTCATCAGGTCCCGCAATCAATGAAATTTCTGAAAGAGGAATTCCCGGAGCCAAATTTCCGCCAACATGGCATATCATTCCGGATTCATTCAATATATGAGCTGCCAGAGCCGTGGTTGTGCTTTTTCCGTTTGTACCGGTTACAGCCAGAAGTTTGCCTTTCATGTTTATCTGCGCCAGTTCTATCTCGGAAATGATTTTAATTTTTCGATTTGCCGCCACTTTCAATACAACGGAATTTTTGTCTATCCCCGGGCTCACTACTGCGTAATCACAAGCGTAGGCCTTTTCAGTGTGCCCTTTTTCTTCAAAATCAATTCCCAACGAATTTAGGACTTTTTTATTATCGGCAGTTATCGGATTCTGATCGGTTACAAAGACAGTGCTGCCCATTGCGGACAGAAGTTTGGCGGCGGCTATTCCGCTTCTTCCTGCACCTATGACTGTCGCTTTTTCCATATCTCACCTGATCTTTAATGTGCTGATGCCGATTAGAGCAAATAAAATAGCAAGCAGCCAGAATCTGACGACTATTTTACTCTCGGACCATCCGCATTTTTCGAAATGATGATGTATGGGAGTCATCTTGAATATTCGCTTTCCACCGGTTATTTTAAAATATGAAACCTGCATGATAACCGACAATGCTTCCAGAACGAACACACCTCCCACAAACACCAGCAGTATTTCCTGCTTCAGAAGAACGGCCATTAAACCCAGCGCTCCACCCAATGAAAGAGAACCGGTGTCTCCCATAAACACCTGGGCAGGATGAGCGTTAAACCACAAAAATCCGAGGCACGCACCGAAAGCTGCTGCTCCGAAAACAGTTAATTCTGCGGCAGACGGATCGAAACCTATGTGCAAATATTGCGAAGCCTTAATATTTCCAACTATGTATGCAACGACTGAAAATGAAGCAAAGGCAGTAGCCAAAGAGCCGGCGGCCAGACCATCGAGCCCGTCCGTTATGTTTACTGAATTAGACGCTCCGAGTATTACTGTAAGAATGAGTGGAATATAAAACCAGCCGAAATCAACCACAAGGTTCTTAAGAAAAAGAGCATTAGTCTGCGTTACTTTCAGCTCTCCATGAGAAGGAAATTTAAAAAGCACGAGACCGACAAAACCGGCCAAAAGTATCTGCCCCGCCAGCTTGTATTTCCCTCTCATGCCTTTTTTTCTTTTCATTTTCATCAAATCGTCAAGAAATCCGAATAATCCAAGCCACAGCAGAGAGGACAGAAGTATTATGACGTTTCTGTTTGTAAGATCCCCCCAAATCAACACAGATATTATAATCGAGACAATCATCAGTATTCCGCCCATGGACGGAGTTCCTATCTTTTTTTCATGGCCTTCGGGTGTAAATTCTCTGACTGTCATACCGGTTTTGTATTTTTTAAGTTTTCTTATTACTATTGGTCCTGCGAAAAATGAAATTACGAGAGAAGTTATTACTGCATATGCCGATCTGAAAGTTATATAACCCAGTATATTCAGTACAGAAAAAGATTCCCTGAATTGGAACAGCAACTTAAACACTTGCGCCGCCGTTTTTCAATGATTTGGCTATCATATCGAGCTCCATCGCCCTGCTTCCTTTTATCAGCACGACGTCTCCTTTTTTCATTATATTATTAAGTACATCCAGCGCCTGCTTCCAATCTCCCGCCTCATGAAAGATTGTTTTGCCGTTATTCTTGAATCCCTCTTTTACATGCTTTGCGTAAACGCCTACAGCGATTATTTGAGAAAAACCTTTTTTTGACGCACTCGTGCCGGCTTGCTCGTGAAATAAACCGCTTTCTTTTCCGAGTTCTTTCATATCGCCTATCACGGCAATTTTCCTTCCTTCGTAAGTCCCGGAAACGTATTCCAAAGCTGCCTCGAGAGCAACGGGGCTGGAGTTGTATGAATCGTTTATGAAAACAACTCCGTCAATTTCAAATGTTTCAAGCCTGTTCGGAAGCAGTTTCATCATTGCAATATTTTCTGCCATTCGCCGCATTTCAACACCAAGCAGACTTCCGACTTTTATAGCCGCAAGAGCGGCATAAAGTCCTGATTGACTGGGGACATTTACAGTGAAGTCTTGATTTTCTATTTTAAATTTGGTTTCGTTTTTTCCATACAGAATGCGTGTAATATTCTGACTCCGGATCCCGAAGTAAATCACATCACTGACCCGTGCATTTTTTATTTCTGCAAGCACGTCGTCATCTCCGTTGAGTACTGCCAAACCACCAGGGCCGAGATTTTCCAGTATTTCCATCTTTGCCTCAATGATATTCTTCAAAGAACCGAATATTTCAAGATGAACCGGAGCTATTTTAGTAACGACGGCTATGTCAGGTTCGGCAATTTTACAAAGCCTTGTTATATCTCCTTTTTTTCTCGCTCCCATTTCAAGGACGAATATTTCAGCTTTTTTGACATTGTTGAGAACAGCCATAGGAAGACCGATTTCAGTGTTCAGATTTCCTTCGTTGGCGACGACATGAAATTCTGTTTCCAGCACTGCTTTTATAGCTTCTTTCGTCGTCGTTTTTCCTAAAGAACCGGTTACGCCAATTACTTTGGCTCCGGAAACTTCGATTCTTTCTCTGGCCAGTTTTCCGATAGCTTCTATGCAGTCATGAACTAAGATCGAGGGTCCTCTGATTTTTTTTTCGCACATTACTGCGACAGCACCTTTTTTCAGCGCTTCTTCCGAGAAGACGTGTCCGTCAGTTTTCTCCCCTTTGATCGCCACAAATATTTCACCTCTGCGGATAATTCTCGAATCAACAGAAAAGCCAATCGCTTTTTTTTCAATTCCTGTATTTTCGACTGTCGCCCCTGTTATACCGGCAATATATGCTAGTTCGAATTCCATCCTAACTCCCTGAGGGCTGCAGCTGCTTCCTCTCTGTCGTCAAAGTCGATTACTTTATCTCCGCTTATCTGATACGTTTCGTGACCTTTACCGCAAACGACCACTACATCGTTTTTTTTAGCTTTCCTTATTGCAACCCTAATCGCTTCTTTTCTATCTCTTATAATCAGCGGTTTTGCTGACATTCCGTTTTCGATTTGTGAAATTATTTCATCCGGGTCTTCGCTTCGAGGATTGTCATCAGTCAGAATGATCAGATCTGAATATATCTCAGCTATTTTTCCCATGAGAGGTCTTTTGAGACTGTCCCTGTCACCTCCGCATCCGAAAACAGCAATCAACCTCGAAGGCTTCATGGCTTTAATGCTCGAGAGTAAATTCTCCAAAGCGTCAGGTGTATGCGCAAAATCTACGAACACGCTGAACGTAGCGTTAGATCGTATTTTTTGCATTCTTCCCGGGATTTCTTCAACACTTTCCAAACCTCTCTTGATGACATGAGTTTCAATCCCGAGTTTAAGAGCACATAATGCCGCTCCAGCAGCATTCAGAATGTTAATGCGCCCCGGTATTTTCAGTTCAATTTCAAAGTTCGCCCCTTCTCCCATGAAAAGGAAAGTGGAAAATTTTAAATCCGATTCCCCGGGTTCTATCCAATAATCCGATCCGTTTATCATGGAATAAAAATAAACGGGCTTCCTTGCAGCCTGCAGGATTTCACTTCTCCTTCCTACTGACGAATTGACACATGCAAAAGAATCATTTTTCATGAGCGAAAATATTTTCAATTTTGCCTCAAAGTATTTTTCCACATCGCCGTGCCAGTCGAGATGATCGTGGCCAAAACTTGAAAATATGACAGTATCAAATTTGACCTTTTCCACTCTTCCCATAGTTAGCGCATGAGAAGACACTTCTATGACCAGGTGACTGACGTTTTTATTTTTCATTTTTCCAATAATTCTGAATAACTCAACTGCAGGCGGAGTTGTATTGAAAGCCTTTTCGACTTCTCCGGGAAAGTAATGCCCCGTTGTCCCTATCATACCCGTGATATATCCCGCTTTATCGAAAATAGATCTGAGCATGAAAGCAGTGGTCGTTTTTCCGTTAGTCCCCGTAATACCGTTTAGAACAAGGGAATCAACAGGGTTACCGTAAATAAAATCAGCCAACTCGATCGATGTTTTTTTTACGTCGCGGCAGATTATGTGAGGCACTTCAAAGTGAATACCGGAGCAATTTTCCGAAAGGATCGCAACGGCGCCTTTTTCAACGGCTTTTTCCGCCCATTCAACTCCTCTTGAATTGTTTCCGTTTAATGCGACGAACACGTCGCCCTTTTCAACAGTTCTCGAATCCGGTCCTATACCGTGAATTTCAATTTCATCTGCATTAGCGCCCATTATCTTCAGATATTGGAATTTTTGCTTTATCTCCTTTAAAGTTCTCATATCTGGGTTCTCGCTGTCTCTATAACAGTCATGGTATAAATTATATAATTGGCGATTTCTCTGAAGACCGGAGCGGCCACTGCGCCGCCGTAGTAAGCTCCTCTGGGTTCTTCAATGACAACACATATTACATAATCAGGGTCTTCAGCTGGAAAATAACCCATAAAGGAGGATATGTAAGCGTCTTCACGGTAGCCTCCGCTTTCAGAAGCTATTTGAGCTGTTCCGGTTTTCCCGGCTATTCTCATGCCTTGTACGCGTGCGCTTTTTCCCGTTCCGGTTTCAACCGCTTCTACAAGGAGAGCTGTAAGAGTGTCTGTAATTTCTTCGGGCAGAACTCGCCTTAGTGTGTCGGTTTTTTTTATTAGCGTACCCCGTAAGGGAGAAACAATGCTGTCTACTATTTTCGGCCTTATCAACAGTCCGCCGTTGGCAACAGCTGCATAAGCCGCAGCCATTTGCAAAGGAGTTACAGACAAACCCTGACCGAAAGCCACGGTGGCAAGTTTCACCTCTATCCATTGACTTTCTTCGGGGACGGAACCTCTCGCTTCGTGGGGAAGATCAATGTCCGTTTTCTCGCCGAATCCGAAAAGCAGCAAGTGTTTATACAGAGTGCCCGCCCCTGTCTTCCTCGCGACCGTTACCATTCCTACATTCGATGAATGTATAAAAGCCCCTCTGAAATCGAGCGGCCCGTGAATCTCTGCGTCTTTTATTACGTAGTCTCCAATCTCAATTTTGCATTTTCCGGTTTCAACAATTTCATCGAGTTGAACCGAATTTGATGCAAGAGCGGCTCCGGCGATTATTAGCTTAAAAGTCGAACCCGGTTCGAACTGCCAGTCGACTGCCATGTTAATATTCCTTTCCCCTACAGTGACCATAGCCCTCACGGCGCCAGTGTTCGGGTCAATTATCACAACAGTTCCGGATTTTGCCGAAAAACGCTCCACGGCATTTTTTAAAGCCACATAAGCGATGTCCTGCACATCCATGTCTATACTTAAATAAACATCGTCTCCCCTGAATCTCGGTCTTTCCAATAAAGAAGCCCCCAGATACAAATTCCCCCTTTGTGTCAGCGACATGACGGCTGTGTCTTTGCCACCTCTCAGGAAATTATCGAAAGTATACTCGATACCCGATATTCCTATGTTCGCAGGATCGACTAATCCTATGAGATTGCTGAAAGATCCTGCCCTCCCGTAATATCTTATCTGATCATAAAACACCCCCACTCCGGGGATCATTTCATCTTTTACCGAACGGCTTATATCGTCCGATGCGTCCCGCATTATCCAAGTGAATCCGCGTTTATTGGTGGCAATTTCCAACAATTCTTCGGCTCTCATAACTCCTATATTTTCAAGTCTTTCGGCGCATTCCTCTTTGTTATCAATACTTTCCGGATACATAAAAACTGAGACTGTCTTATGGGAATAGGCAATGCATCTGCCTTTTCTGTCCAAAATTGCACCTCTTAGAATTTCAGGTGAAAAACTGTACGCTGTCATTTCCCTGGCCTTCTGACGGTAATTTTCTGAGAGAGCTACTTTTCCGGATTCGAGCGCGAAAACGAACAGTAAAGCGAACGCTAAAAAAGACAATATTTCTATTTTCGGATGTTTGCTGATTTTTTTAATCATCCGAAGAACCTTCCAAATCAATTATTGCTATAGACGCCGATTCGCTTGTTTCTACAAAGAAATATCCGAGAGTTTCCGAAAGCGACCTCAGGATTTCAGCTGAAAAAAAACTGTCGTCCAAAACTATCTGACCCTTCAACAATTCCTGTTTTTTCCTGTCGATTTCTCTCTCCATTGAAAACGTTTCGTTCGTCAAAGTCATTGCGGTTGATCTCTGAGTAACTGTCAGTATAAAACCCGCGAAAACGAATAATCCGGACAGCCCGGCCCCGATCAAAATCTTCTTCATCTTAAAAACTCCGCGCATCTCAAATGAGCGCTTCTCGATTTGCTGTTTTTCGCCTTTTCATCCTTTGAAGGTTTTACCACGTGTTTGAAAATCCTCGAGGCAATGTTCCGCTTTTCCCATTCGAGAAAACGGCTTTTTACAATTGAATCTTCCTGGGACTGATACGAAATTATAACGACCCTTCCGCCGGGATTTACTATACCGGGCAATTTTTCCAAAAGCAGTTCGAGTTCGGTGATTTCATCATTCACGGCCATTCTGAAAGATTGAAAACAGCGTGAAAGTCTTTTCGCCGCATCGTGCCTGGATCCTTTTTTTCTTATCAGGTCCGTAAGATCCCCGGTGGTTCTTATCTCATTTTTTTTTTCAAATATGGCTTTAGCCAGCGACTTGGCTTCGTCTCTTCTCCCTGAGACGGAAAGAATGCCGCGGAGATCCTCTATTGACGAATCCTTTATTATTTTTTCAAGACTGATTTTCTGATCTTTGTCCATTCTCATGTCGAGAGGGGTGTCAAATTTGTAACTGAAGCCTCTGTCAGAAACAAGCTGCATGTTCGACATGCCGAGATCAGCGAGCACGCCGTCGAATCTTTCATTATTTTCTGTAAAAGCATCCAATGCAAGCGAGAATCTCATGTGGAAGAACTTATGATCGGTGTTAAAATTTTTCAGTCGTAAGTCGGAATACTCCAAAGCTTCTTTATCCCTGTCAACACAAACAAGATACGAAGGTTTCAATGACCTCATTATCCAGTAGCTATGACCACCCTGACCCGCAGTCAAGTCTAGAAACCTTCCGCCGTAAAGAACCGAGAAGATCGAAACTACAAAGGGAACCATAACCGGATCGTGAACACTCCGTGAAGAATCCTGAGTTATAATCATTTTGTCAGGTCCGAAGTCCAGTTATAACCGGATAAATTCAGGACCGTAAGAAAATAATCGTTGACATTTTTCAACCTCAATTTCTTCCCTTTCGATCTCAGTTTTGTCTTGAGGGTTTCAAGGAGTACTCCGGTTTGAAAATGCATGTAATCCAGATTTTCCAGATCTATGACTATTTCGTATTCGTCTCCCTGAATCAATCTCTCGAGTTTGTTCATCTGAGAAGGCTTGTTGAAAGGATCAAAACCTCCGGATATGTGTACGACTTTCCTGGTTATTCTTTTTCTCACTTCAAATTCCCAGGCTTTCAAAATAGTCAACAATATTTTTGTCTATTTTTTCCATGACGGGCATATAGTTTGCATGAGACCAAATCTCGATAACATTCCCTCTTCCTACCGCAGTCATCTC
Source organism: candidate division WOR-3 bacterium (assembly GCA_016934535.1). Classification (NCBI taxonomy): domain Bacteria; kingdom Pseudomonadati; phylum Caldifarciminota; species Caldifarciminota bacterium. Next base: position 69,181 of record JAFGSQ010000007.1, on the reverse strand, counting down.
TCTCTTGATATCTGCAAAAGATAAAAGTTCGGCAGGTATCTTCATTCTGCCTTTACCGTCTATGTCCATATAATCGCCTGATCCAATGAAATACCGCAGGACATTGCGTACATCATTTTTACTGGCGGGAAGACCAAGAAGTTTTTTTTCGAATTCCTCCCAGTCCTGGACCGTGTAAAGGTTTAGGCAACGGTCAAATCCCCTCGTCAAGAACATTTTGTTTTCATTGAGATCTTTCCGGTATCTGACAGGCAGGAAAAAACGGCCTTTATCGTCTATTGTGCATTTGTGCGTTCCATAAAAACCCATTTTTACCCCTTTTTACCCATTTTGTCCCACTTGTTATTAAAATAAACATGCGTAAAATTGTCAAGTATTATTTTTTATATGTAGAATTAACACCTTATAATACTTGTTAAAGGTAATCGAAAAATTCTGTTCCAAATAATTCAAATATAATATATTCTTTAGTAAAAATATGGACAACACCCCGCTCGCAGAAAAAATAAGACCTAAAAGCCTTTCGGATTTTTTTGGTCAAAATCACATATTGTCCGAAGGAGCTGAGCTTAATTCATGTTTCAAAAAGAATAAATTTCCTTCAATGATTTTTTGGGGACCGCCGGGATCAGGGAAAACCACTTTGGCAAAACTGATATCAGTGTCGAATCCGAACGTCCCATTTTACACTGAAAGCGCTGTTCTGATTGGAGTAAACAGAATCAGGGAAATCGCTTGTTCTGGTGTTTCAGGGATATTCGGACAATCTTTTCTTTTTCTCGATGAAATTCACAGATTTTCAAAATCACAACAGGACGTTCTCCTACCTTTCGTGGAATCGGGCACAGTCACTTTAATAGGCTCCACGACCGAGAATCCTTCCTTTTACATCAATCCGCCCCTGCTTTCAAGAGTCCGGCTTTTCATTTTCACTCCCCTGTCTGAAGAAGAAGTTATGAAAATACTAAAAAGAGCCGTTAAAATGACTGCCGGGCAATTTTTATCCGACAAAATCCTTTTAAAAATTTCCGACGCATCGGAAGGCGACGCGAGAAGAGCGATTAATCTGCTCGAATCAGTTCTTTCGGAAGACAACCGCGAGACAGAAATCGAGAAAAGACTTGAAAAGATTCTTCTTTTCGACAAAAGAGGGGATTATTTTTACGACATGATAAGTGCTTTCCACAAGAGCGTGCGATCCAGCGATCCCCAGGGATCATTGTATTATCTTGCGAGGATGATACTATCCGGAACCGATCCTCTATACATCTTGAGGAGAATGATACGTATAGCTTCGGAAGACATAGGTATGGCTGATCCCAACGCACTGACGGTAGCCGTTCAAGCCCGTCTCGCGTTCGATTACGTAGGTATGCCGGAAGCAGAACTTGCTCTGGTTGAAGCCGCTGTTTATCTTTCTACTGCGCCAAAGTCAAATGCTCTTTATTCTGCATGGAGCCGTGTTAACTCTACGATCAAAAAGACGGGAAATCTTCCGGTTCCTTTGCATCTCCGAAACGCACCGACAAAACTGGCTGAAGAATCTGGCCACGGCAAAGATTACAAATACGACCACGATTTCCCGGACGCCTTCTCGGGACAAGTGACTCTTCCTCCGAAAGTTTCCCAACTTTCATTTTACAATCCTTCGGACAGAGGTTTTGAAAGTGAAATAAAAAAAAGAATTGCTTTTTGGAACGGGAAAAGGCGGAAAATAAATGTAAGAAAAGAATAACGCCGACCGATTATTTATATTTTTTTATCCTGTCCTTTATGTCAGAAAAATCCGGATAAACTTTCATCACTTGGAAATACTGATGCTTCGCTTTTTCTTCCTCTCCGTTTTCTTCGTATAAACTTCCGAGAAGATACCTTATTCCGACAAGTTCATTTTCATTAAACTCGTTTCTTGAAATCACTTCCTCGAGTTGCCTGACAGCGGCGTGTTTCTTGTCGAGTTCGAGAAGGCAATTGGCTATCATTTCAATGGATTTAACGTAGGATTTTTTTGATTTTGTTGCTGTGTTGAATTCTTCCATGGCTTCTTCGATCAAACCCATCTCCTTGAATGTAATTCCGAGATCGTAATGAGCGTCGAAGTTTTCCCTTTCAGAAGAGCTAATGCTTTGATAAACCTCTTCTTTGAATTCGTCAATCAGCGTTCCCACGCTGTCTGCACTCATTCTGCTTTTTGCATGTTCGTGTTCGAGCAACTCGCTCAAGTCCAGGGATTGATGGTAAGGCTCTGCTTCAACAGGTTTCGATACATCTCTCGATATGACGCCGGGATTATCCGGTGCGATTTTTCTAAGTTTCTTCATTGTTTCTTCAGCGTCAACAAACGCTCCCCTCAGTTTTTGACAATCGTAAAGGGAAATATAGGCTTTGACTGCTTTTTCTTTATCATCCATTTTCAGGGCAATTTGAACCATTTTTTGTCTAGGTCTCAGTTCAAAAGGCCTGAGATCGACTATTTTATCATAAAGTATCCAGGCTTTTTCGAGCTGGTTCTCATCGTAATATGCTTCGGAAGCCTGATACAGATAATCTACAGCTTCTTCGACTTCACCGACTGAAAGCAAAAGGTCTGCTTGTTCTTCAAACTCTTCCCACGTTGATCTTTCGGTGAGCATTTTGTTCTGAGTTTCTTTGAGATCTCCTATCCCCTTGCTTTCGAGCATATCTTTTGCCAGCTCCGCAGCCAGATTGTTCCAAGAATCGACACCTCCTTCAAGAAGCGAATCAAGTGACAAGGACTGATCGAGAGAAGACATCGCTACTGTGTCTTCTCTTCTCTTTACTTTTTCATTAACTTCGATTCTCTGGAGGCTGTCCTGAACAAACACATGATCCCCCGCTTTGACATCTTTTATCTCCCTGATAAGTTCGTCCAGATCCAGGCCTGATAGCAAATCCTGGGTAGTATCAGCCGATTCGGCAAATTCTGATTTAGCTTCTTCGGTATTGTCTTCCATCAGTTCAAAAAAATCGTCCGTCTGTCTGGGTGCTGGTTCAGACGCGGCAAAAATCCGTTCCACGGGAACGACTTTACCGTTTTCTTTCGTCTTTTGAGCTTTCTTTGTTTCGAATATGTCTTCAAGTGACAAACCCCGGTCAATTTTTATGTCGCTTATGTCCAGTTCAATTTCCTTTACAGGTTTTGCTTTTATATCTTTTTCTTCTCTTTCAAATTCAACTTCAATAATTTCTATCCCTTCTCCGATTTTCGACAAGGTGGGAAGAGGAGCCAGTTGGGAGTCCTCAAGTTTTATTTCTACGTAAGGGTTCGCTACGGCCTCGGATTCCTTTTGTGCGACAGGAAAATCATCATAAAAATTCTGTGTTATCGTAGAGGCAATTTCCTCATTGTCGGCTGTTTCTTTAGCCTTTTCAATTTCTTCCGTGACAAATTCGCCGAGCATGAACCCGAAATCCCCCCGCTCTTCTCCCGCCTCTCTCTTTTCTTCTTTTCTTTCGCCGGTTATTACTGTTGTCATTTTTGACTTCATGGCTTCGATCTTTTTTTCAATTTCTTTAACGGCTTTTACTTCATTTTCTTTTTGAAAATATTTCTTCATGAATTCGTAATTTTCAACAACTTTTTGGTATTGCCCTTTTTGTTCCAGAAGGTCCGAATACTTAGCCCTGATTTTCATGTTCATGGGTTCAAGTTCGACGACTTTGTCAAAAGATTTGAAAGCCTCGTGTAGGTCATTCTGTTCGATTTTCCGGAAACCGTAAGAAGTCAATTCTTTTATGGCTTCCGCAATCATATTCTGTTTGAGGTAAAGTTGAGCTTTGTCGAAACCCAGTTCCTCCTCTTCGCCTTTCATTATTCTCGTCGACAATCTGGTGTATATACCCAGAGCTTCCCTCAGCATGTCAAGTTTTTCGTAGAGTTTCGCCGACAGTAAAAAATGTTCTTTTGCATCTTCGATTCTGTTAGTTCTTTCGAACAAATCGCCAAGTTGCTTGTGAACTTCGGGATCATCGTTTATTTCGAGAAGTTTCTTGCATATAACAATTGCTTCGTCGTATCGTTTGAGGCGTGTATAATCCGCCGCTTGTTTCAAAATCCTTTTTTCGTTTTGAGACAGTGGCATTAAAAAGCGTCTCCTTTTCTGAAACCAAGCATCTCTGCCACTTCGGCGACAAGATTTTCTGAGATGGGTTTTTGGTTGACGAGAGCCCCTTCAAAGAGAAGATTGTCACATAGTGAGTTTGTAGTTCTGGGACTGCCTTTTGAATATTTGAATATCAGAGAGTAGGCGTTCTGAGTAAATATAAAAGGATCCCCTCCCGCAGTGACGAATCTGTGCTGAATATATTTCACTGTCGATTGAAAATCCATGGCGTTAATCACAAGTCTCAAAGCCGCTCTTTGAGCGAGAGATTCATTTTTTTCAAAATGATGTAAAAAGTCAGGCGTTCCGAAAAGGACAAATGTCATAATCCTTCTGTTGCCTCTTTCAAGGTTTAAAAATCCTCTGATTTCCTCAAGTTGATCCGGATTGGTCATTTTATTGGCTTCGTCAATGAGAATGACGGTGTGTTTGTCTTCGTTATCGAAAAGCAGCAGTCTTTTTGTCACGAGGGCAAGAGCTTCTGTCTTGTCATCGGGAATTTCTCTCATTCCGAGAAGACCGGCGATCCTTTTTACAAGCCAACCCGGTTCGAATTCGCTGTGCATCAGCACCAGAAGTCCTGATTGAAGATTTTTATCGCTTCTCAGAAGATGCAGAAGATGTCTCGCCATAGTCGTCTTTCCGGATCCCACTCCTCCCGTGAGCACTCCGAGCCCCTTCCTGTCCTTTGCTATCCTCAAAAGGCGAGAATAGATCCTTGTGTATTCATTGCCCGGATAGAAAAATCTGAGATCCGGAACATTGTTGAAAGGATCTTCTTTAAGCCCGTAAAAATCCCTGTAGTGCATATATTCTCCTGTCATTACAAAAAATCAATGTTTCCTTCCGGTTCCTCGTCAGAAAAAGGATTTTCAATAACCTTTGAGTCCGGAACAGAAAATCCCGGAAATTCTTTCCCGGGCGTTTCATTGAGTTTCTGTTGATATGTGCTCGGAATGGAATCATCCTTCTCGATCTTGACATTGTCATCCTGCATATTCTCTTTTGTCCCTGTATCATGCTTAACCGGTTCATTGATCTGATCGGCTTTGTCTGCATGAGGTTCAAGTGCAGGAATATTTTTTATTTCCGGAGTATCCTCAGTTATAGCCAAGGATGCGTTCGTTTTTTGTATGAAATCATCTGACACTTGATTCATGTCTGTGCTCGGGGTGATCGAGTGAGGAGCGCTTTCGTTTTTGGTATATAATCCGATGGTTGTTTTCGATTCGTCTGGATTTCTGGTTTCTGAAAAAAGATCCGTTTTCTCCATTGTCGTCATAATCTCCCTTGTAAGATCGAGAACATCCTGATCAGTCGAAATAGGTTTGCGCACCTTTATTGATTTTATTTCACTTTGATTTATCCTGCCGGAACTGAGAAAAAAGTCCATGACCTCGTTGGCCCAGTCTATGTCCAGATTTGACAGTTCTGAAAAAAGATTCTCGATATAGGTCTTTCTCTGTCCTACGGAATATGTCAGGACTGAAAGAAGATATTCGTTCTTAGTTTGCTCGTAAAGAGCTCTTTTAAACAGGGACTGCGCGAGTTTTACGTGGTTTTCGGGAGCTTCAACGGGAATACTGTCGTATATGCCGTCAATGAAATTTATAACAGTTTCAGAAATGCTTTTGCCTGTACTGCCCGAAAAATCAGTTTTATGACCGTTGTCTAAAGTTTTTTTCAATTCTTTGACTTCGATAAGTCCTCCGTAGCCGAGTCTTTCGAGTGATTCTATGGAGTTCTTTAACTCGTCGAATCTTCTGAGTTCGACTGCTTTTTTTGCTAATTTTATGTAAGAATAAGCGGCGTTCTCATTTGAACCTATCTTTTCGAGATATTTCGGCACAGAAAAATCGAGTCCCTGGGCTACGTCTTTGGCTGAAACAGTTTCTATCACTTTCTTGGTTTTAACTATGGTGATAATATCTTCAAGCATTTTAAGTACTTCTGTATTCTGCTTGACATACTGTTTCAGGGATTCTATGTACAGAACGACGCTTTCGGCGTCGGAACCGTATGTTATAAAAACATCCCTAATGACATCGAACAATCCTGACCAGAACTTGGCTTGTATCGAAATCCTGTTTTGAACCTTGAAATAATTTCTGTAGTTCTTTTTCGAAAACACCCTCATCAGCTCCATAAATGCTAGACACTCGAAAAAATCATGTTTTTTTATGTATTCCTTTATGAGTTCTGACGATATGTCTTCGCCTCTTTTTTTCTGACCGGTGTTGAAATAAATTACAGATCTGAATTCCAAGGAGATGTCTTCTTCCTGCATTTTTTCGCTGAACCTGAGAGCTTCTTCCCATTTCCCGGTTTCGAAAAGCTTTTTAAATATTTCGACTTCTTCTTTTTTCATAATACCGATCTGATGACCTTTCCGTTTTTGACAACGATTTTAACCGGATTACTGCCGACAAAATAAAAAAGTTCATTCAAATACGGTGCTTCTACGAATATTATGTCTGCCTGTAATCCTTCTTTCAACATTCCTGCCCTGTTTTGTATTCCTGCAGAATATGCTGCGTTGACAGTTATCGAGTTGAGGACCTCTTCGAACGACATTGCCATTTTTAAAACCGCAAGACTTCCTATCAACCAGAGGGATTGAATGGGGCAGCTCCCGGGATTGAAATCCGTTGCAAGTGCTACCACACAGTTCCCTTCGATCGCCTTTCTCGCGGGTGCGAATTTATTCTGATTCAAAACCAGCTCGCTGCCGGGAAGTAATATCATGACAGTATCCGTTTTCGACAGTTTTTCAATGTCTTGCTCATTCATTTCAATGCAGTGATCCACAGACGAAGCGCCAAATTCGACGGCGAGATCCGTAGTTCCGGATCTCGTAAACTGTTCAGAATGAAATTTCATTCTGAGACCGTTTCCGACCGCCGATTCGGCTATCTTTCGAGCGTCTGAAACACTAAAAGCGCCTTTTTCACAGAATACGTCGCAGTATTTTGCCAACCTATTTTGAGAAATCTGCGGTATCATCTTTTCTGCAACCAGATCAACATACGCGTCTTTTTTGTTTTTGTATTCATCAGGTAAAGCGTGAGCGCCGAGAAATGTCGGGACAGTATCTACAGTTCCTTTTTTTGAGAGATTTGATATTACCTCCAGCATTTTAATCTCGTCTTTTTCAGTCAAACCGTAACCCGATTTAATTTCAACTGTCGTTGTTCCGTTTTCGATGAAAGAATCCATTAAGCCCGAGGAAAAAGCTTCAATATCATTGTAAGAAGCATTCCTTACGCTTTTGACTGTGCTCAGGATGCCTCCGCCTGATTCAAGGATTTCCAGGTAGGTTTTTCCCCTGGTTCGTTCGTAAAACTCGTCGACTCTCGATCCAAAAAAAACAGAATGAGTATGAGAATCTACAAGCCCCGGAAGGGCGGTCAAACCCTCCGCGCTGAATACCGCATCGACATCAGAAGCGCCGTATCTTCCCGAAGGAAAAATCTCCCTGATAACTCCGTTTTCAATAAGTATATCTACACCGTCCCTTAATCCGATTTTACTCAAATCGCCGCCTCTTTTCGGGACGTCACCTTCATCCATAGACACGACCCGAGCTATGTCTTTAAAAAGCTTTCTCATCCTATATAACCGGTCCTTTTAAACCGCCCTTGAAATCAATACATGTCAGTTTTTCACCAATTTAGGAATAACATCTTAATCTGAACATGTCAAGTTTATGCAAAGTTATGAAATCTTGTGTTTGTTTAAGTATTTATTTGAAAACAAACGGCAAAGAATATATAAATAAATATTAAAGGAGGTTTTTTAACTGATTTCTTCTTTTTTGCTTATTATTGTTTGTCACGTATTTTTTCCCGAAGAAAACAAGTTTTCCGGCTTTTCTTACGGCGGCGAAGCGAATTCAACCGGTTTTGATGTAATTAAATATGAATTGGATCTGGAATTTTTCGAGCCTTTCGATTCTTTAGAGGGCAAATGCAGGATGAAATCCATAGCCATGCGTCGTCTGTCGTCTGCGGAATTCCATCTCGGAACAAAGATGCGGATTGACAGCGTCATTTTTCAAGAGCTCAATCAGGCAAATTTTTCCAGGACCGGAGACACAGTGAATTTACATTTTCCGAATCCCGTCGATTCCGGTGTTGCGTTTGAAATTACGACCTATTATTGTGGCAGACCTGAGTTCGGTCTCTATCAGGCTTTTGGTGGTTTTTTCACTGATGTGGAAGTTTTACAGGCTTCAAAACAGTGGTGGCCCTGTGTGGATTTTTGCGGTGAGAAAGCTGACAGCGGGATAAATGTTTCAATTACCGTCCCCTCGGCGCTGTACGCTGTTTCAAACGGGAATCTCGCATCCATCGACACAGTTTACGGCCAGAAGTTGAAATACAGATGGGAACACAATTACCCTATTGCGACTTATCTCGTGGCGGTTATGTGTTCGGATTATACTTTACTTGAAAAAAACACTGACGCCGGCAACCTAATTTACTATTCGATAAAAGGTCACGAAAACCTCGCGCAACTAATGCTGGACAGTTCAGAGATAATAATCGGTTTTTTTGAATCCATAATAGCCCCTCATCCTTTTTCGAAAGAGAAAATAGGTCAGTGTCAGTCGGGAGGCAGAGGAGCGATGGAAAACCAAACATGCATCAGGTATTCTCCCGGAAGCTGGTCGGCCACTCTCGTTCATGCCCACGAAATTGCGCACACTTGGTGGGGAAACGCAGTAACTTGCAGCGATTATTCCGAGATGTTCATAAACGAAGGCACCGCATCATATTACGAACTCCTCGCCGCTTATGAGATCAGAGGTGAAGCTGCTTTCAGAGAAAGGCTTCTGTACATGAGAGAATCTGCTCTGAACTGGGACGATAATTACCACTGGCCGATAATCGGCAGTCCGAATCCTTTCGGCCTGAACGTATACTGGAAAGGCGCATGGTTTTACAGGATGCTTAGAGAAATTGTCGGAGACAGCGTTTTTTTTCTTTCAATGAAAAATTTCTACGATTGTCATATCTGGAAAAATGCTTCTTCCGAAGATCTTCTCGCCGCTTTTGAAAACACGAGCGGAGAAAATCTCGCCTGGTTCTTTGATCAATGGCTGAGAGGTGTTGACTACCCGTGCCTGTATTTCCGATGGAATGTTGAATGTGATTCCTTGAAAATTCTAATCTCCCAGTTTTCCTGGAGCGGAAAAATTTACAGACTTCCTCTCGAAATAGCGGTATGGAAAAATAACGAGATATACTGTTCGTATGAAACATGGATAGAAAGCGACAGTGAACTGATCAATCTCGGCATAATAAATCCGGATTCAATCACCCTCGACCCTGACGACAAGCTTTTTTTCAGAAAAATCCCTGTTTTACGCGAAGAAACGGCTGAATTTGAAATTCCGATGATATTCCGGAGGCACGGAACTTCAGGTTTTACTGCGTTTTCTTTTTTATACGATGGCTCTATTTTCGTATACGACGTTTCGGGAAGAAAAGTGTTCTCAAAGTGCATTTCTCCGGGAGAGGCGTTTTTTTGGCAGGGAACGACTTCAAGCGGATCAACTTTACCTGACGGAGTTTATTTCGTAAAGACAGATGATGAAGCTTTTCACTTGAGTATTCTTATTTTAAAATAAACGGTAAAGATAAAATGAAAGAACTTTTTTATTTTTTGCGCGGTGTAACTTGACGCCGCAATCAGGTGTAATTATGCATCCCGATGAAAGGATATACCTCTCAGGTATCGCCGGCTCGGGGATGTTCACTCTTGCCGCTTACCTTTCATCAAAAAAATATCTTCTAACAGGATCCGACAGGCTTTTCGATTCCGGCAGAGCCCAGATTCGCAAAAAGTGTCTCGCCGGCCTTGGAATAGATATTGTCAGAGAAGACAGTGACGCTATAAGTGAGTGTTCAATCCTTGTGAGAAGTCCGGCTGTGGAGAATTCGACTCCGGTTATAAGAAAAGCAACGGCATTGAAATTACCCGTATATTTGAGATCTGAAATTCTTGTTTCGTTGATAAAAACGGGGAATTCGATTTGCGTGGCGGGAACCAGCGGCAAGACGACAACGGCCGTGATAATCGGGCACATATTCAGGCATGCGGGGCGTAAACCTGCAGTTTTAACAGGGAACGAAGGTTCACCGCCCGATTTTAAAGATACCGAAAATTTTTTCATTGTCGAAGCCGATGAAAGCGATGGCACTCTTCCGCTATACAGACCGGATACCGGATTGCTGTTGAATATTTCGAGTGATCATTTTGACACGGATAAGCTCAGGAAGCACTTCACCGATTTCTGCCTCAACAGTAAAAAGTGCCTGGTTCACACTTCCTGCGCTTCAAGCATTTGTTGCGGCACTGTATACAGTACTGAAAACAGGATTCTTTCGCGGCAAAAAGAATCACAAGGGACAATCTGGACCGAATTCGTAAGCAATGATGAAGTATACAGAATCCCTCTTTTCGGCGACCACAACATCGAAAACTGCATGTCGGCAAAAACTGCGGCGCTCGAGAACGGAATAGACCTTTCTGTAATAAAAAGTGCGCTGGAATGCATACCAGTCATTAAAAGAAGACTCGAATACAAAGGGAAAAACGGCGGCACCTGTATTTACGACGACTTTGCACACAATCCGGCAAAAATAAAGGCTTCTCTTAAAGCCCTGAAAGAAATTCATGAAAATCTTTTTGTAGTATTCAAACCTCACGGTTTCGGCCCGCTGAAGAATTTCGGATTTGAAATCGCGAAGTCTTTTTCAGATTCCCTCGGGAAATGCGACCGACTTCACATTCTCGAAGTATTCTATTCCGGAGGAACTGTGACAGAAAGACTATGGGATTCAAAATTTCTCGAAAAAACAGTAAAATCGCTCAATAAGGAAGTAGCAGTCACTGAAGGAAATATCAATTTAAAGAGACTGGATTTCTCTTCTTTCGGAGCCCTTGTAACCATGGGCGCGAGAGATCCCGAGCTAGGAGAATTAACAGATGAAATCGCAGAAAAAAAGCCGGGACAGTTATAGACCGGGTCACAGAGAAAGACTCAGGCAAAAATATTTGGAACAGGGTATTAATTCACTTTCAGATACTGACATTGTCGAGCTTTTGCTGACCTTCGGAGTTCCTCGAAAAGACATGCGGGCTCAGGCCATGGAAATTTTAAGAAAATTCGGATCTCTTTACGCTGTCTTCAATGCGGCTCAAGAAGAACTTACTAAATTCGAGGGAGTCGGAAAATCTGCCGCATTCGGAATTTTATTCGCCGCCGACAGTTTCAAAAAAGCGCACGAAGAAAGCGTAAAAAAAATCGAAATCAGGATAGACAATTACAAAAAAGCTGTCAAAGAAATCGAAAAGAGGTTTTCGTGCTCTTTGGGTGCTCTGAAAGATGAACATGTCTATTCAATTTTCCTCGACAACGCCGGGCACGTGCTGGAACTTTACACTGTCTCAGAAGGCACTGTAGGTCAGGCTGACGTGTACCCCAGAAAAATTCTTGAGAGAGCTCTTTTGATGAAAGCCTCCTCGGTGATACTTGTTCACAATCATCCGTCTCAAAATCCCGAACCTTCCGAAACAGATATGGTCTTGACAAACAGAATCGAAAACATACTTACAAGCATAGACATAAACCTCCTCGATCACATAATTGTCACGAAAAAAACCATTTACAGTTTCAGGGAAAACGGCTTTTTCGGATAAAAACACTTTCTTTTGCATTACGGCTGTTTTTTATCTAAAATGAATAGATGAAATTTTTACCGACTTCTTATTACATAGACTTGGGATTCAAAGACGTTCGGGAAGGCATGTACGACCTTTTTACGTTCGATTCCGAAGACATTCCTCTGTACAGATACCCCTGGGGACTTGAATACAACACGATCTTTATCTGTCATTACGCGCTTTATAATCTGCAGGTATTCTCTTTCGAAAGAGATCAGAAGCGCCTCGATGAATTCGTACGGATTTCCAGATGGCTTTTAAAGAAAGGAAAAAACAAAAAAAACGGGATGATCTTTGAATTTGATTTTCCACTCGCTAATTTGAACCTCAAGCCGCCCTGGATATCCGCGATGGCTCAGGGCAGAGCAGCCTCGGTTTTCACGAGAGCCTATGAAATAACCGATGAAAACAGTTTTTTAGAAGCCGCACAGAAGTCCATCAGACCTTTCTTCCTCGAAGTTCCCGCGGGAGGAGTCAGATCGGAATTCCCCGACGGGTCCCCAGCACTGGAAGAATACTCTTCAAAACCCAAAAGCCTCGTATTAAACGGCATGATTGTCGCTTTATTCGGACTCATCGACCTGTGCAGGTTCAATGTAGATTGTGATTTTTTGACACTCAAAGACGATCTTGTATCTTCTCTTGAAAAAAATATTGAACTCTACGATTTAGGCTTCTGGACTTATTACTCACTCTTCAAATACAAACCTTTGGCAAATATTGATTACCACAAATATCACGTTCTCCTATCGTGGAAACTGTACGAAATTACCGGCAGAAAAATCTTCCTCGAAAAAAGCCTGAAGTGGGACAATTATCTCAATTCACCCGTGAAAATTTCCGCCCGTCACGCACTGAGACTTATCCAGAAAACAGCAGTAAATCTGAAAATCCTATGAATTCTAAAACTTGGAGCGGCACAGCCCCGGAATCGTCTATAAAGCCGGGGCAGGCTCCGGATAAATTCAGTAAAAGAAGCAACGCTCTTTTTTACGCTGACATATCGGGTTTTACAAGACTTGTAAGTGTTTTCTCAAAAAAGGGAAAGGAAGGACTAGAAGAAATCGCGAACATCGTGAATATTCTTTACGGAACATTTATACAGGCTTCTCATCGCCACAGCGGGATTTTTATAAACGCGGCAGGCGATTCCGTCCTGATATCCCTCCCTTCTGACGCATCTTCCGCTCAGGCGGTCAAATAAGTCCGAACAACTTTAAAAAAAAAAATGAAAAAGTACGAAACCGTATTCCCCGACGGAAAAGTAAGCATCAAAACTGCTTTTGTCAGCGGAGAATTCAATTACTCGCCTTATTTCTGGAAAGACAATTATTTCGCCGTAGTTTCAGGCGAATCAAAAGAGATTCTGGCAAATTTCGATCTTAAAGACGACGAGAGTGTTTTCTATCCCTGTAAACCTTTTATCGGACGACGTCATATTATAACTACGCCTGACCAAACAAATGATTATACGGCAATAAAAGATCCGGAGCACAGAGTCATAGCTTCAATGATGATGCAAGTGCCTCTGAATTCCGAATTTGATTTTTTCGATTTCACAAAAAAAACGGATTCTATCGTTAGTCAGTACGACGGTGAGATAAGTGACATCGACTGCATTTCCAGGGAAGGTTTTAAAATGCTGATCCTGTTCGGACACAGGACAGACAGCCCGGCAGTCTTTGAAGACATACTTGCCTGCGCAGAAAGCATAATTATTTCCGGACATCCAGAACTTGAAAAAGCCAAAATCGGAATATCCGCCGGTTATGCTTACGCGGGCACGCTTGACGCCGGAGATAAATCAAAATTCATGGCGATCAGCGATGACATAAATTTATCAGAAAGACTCACGAGAAGGGCTTCTCAAGGCGAAGTTTTGTTCTCTGAAAAATTTAAAAATCTTTTACCGTCAAAAGTAAAATGCTCAAAATCGAAGCACACCAACTTGCCCAAATACCCGGGAAAAGTAGGGTACTACCGTTTTAATAAAATCGAATCGCCTGACTACTTTTTCACCGGCAGAAAAAAAGAGCTCAAAACGATTAAAGAACTTCTCGCTAATGGCGTGAGAACCATTCAAGTTAATGGAGAACAGGGAATTGGAAAATCTACTTTCTTGAATCATCTGAGAAAAGAACTTGCCCAAAATTTCAATGTTTTTTACATAGCCAAAAGACGCGATGATACTCCCCTGTTTATTTCTGAAGAAGCCTTCCAGGCACTCGGATACAGTCTTGAATCCGTCGAATTCTTTTCCCTTCCACAGTCTGTCAGAACAGATATCCTGAAAGACAGAGTGATTAACGCCCTTAAAAACAAATCACCTTTCGCTCTGTTAATTGACGACGCCGAATTGAAAAGCTTCGATTTCATCATTCTAAGAGGATTGGAAAATATTCTTCAGGGAACTAAAAGCCTTACGATACTTTCGTCGCGATCTACATTACCCTTCAAAAATTATTCAGAAATAAATCTTTCGCCATTAAACGTTAAAAGCACCGAAAATCTTCTGGAAAATGAACTGGGAAGCGACCAAATCGGCAAATCACTTCTTCAATACGTTAACCGAGCCTCACGGGGAAATCCCCTTTTTTCAATCATGCTCTCAAAATACCTCGATCATTTCGGTTACCTGAATAAGCGCGATTCAAAAACAGAACTTTCGAGGGAACCCAAAAGAATTCCTGAAAATCTCGCTTTCGTATCTATGGCAAGATTCAACTCGATGAAAGCCGAAATGAAAAATGTTTTAAAGATGTCATCTATCGCAGGTAATTCCTTCAGACCGGACCTGATGAAAGATCTGACCGGAAACCAGGAAACATTTCTTTATCTGTCACAGGCTGCAGCTCAGGGGATTCTGGAATTCCGGGGAAACCTGTTTTCTTTCAAGCAGTCATTTTTCAAAGACGTTCTTTACGATTCCGTTATTTCCAAACAAAAAAAGGAAACCCATCTCAAAATAGCAGAAATCCTCTGCGGCAAAAAAAACTCGGTTTGGGCCGAACCAGGAGACATTGCTCACCATTTGCACATGGCCGGGAATAAGGATGAAGCTCTTTTGTTCTACATGAAAGCAATCAAAATCGCACTTTACAAAAAAAAATCCGAAGAAGCGCTTAGATTGATCGGTCAAGCTGAATCAATAGCCGAGAGAGACAGCGAAATTTATGAATTGATCAGACAAAAAGCCGAAAGCCATTCCATTCAGGGAGATTATACAAAACAAGCATTTTATATTGAAAAATGCATATTATGGGCAAAAGAAAATCGCGACAAACCTCTTCTTGCCGTACTTTACACGTCTTTGGGATTTTCCGAATATCTGAAATCGAATTTTAACAAATCTGTATATTATTTTAAAAAAGCGCTTTCATACTCATCGAAAGAAAGTATCGACGATGCTTGTATGCATATTTCAAACGTTTACTGGAGGCTGGGAAAAATCAAAATGACGGAAAAATACCTGGACCGTATCGACGCGACCGGTGATAAATTAAAACGTTCAAAACTCTATCCGGATTACCTTCACAAAAGAGGATTGGTCGCTTACGCCAAAAACGATTTATACAAGGCTTTGGAATATTTTACTGAAGCTCAAAAACTTGATACGGGAGATTTTTTCAGGGAATTCCTGCTCAACGATATCGCTGAAACCCACTATTTTATCGGAAATATCGATAAAGCTCTCAATTATATAAAAAAATCACTGAAATATTCTCAAAAAATCGGCTACATCTGGTCAATCTCATACTCCACACTGAATTATTCGATTTTTCTCGCTGAAAAAGGGCTTTATAAAAAGGCGATGTTTTACATAGACAGGTGCATTAAATTGTCCGACGTCGTGTATCCACAGATAAACACTGTTGCAAAAATAAACAAATTCCTTATACTTTTGAAATTCTCGGATGATTTTGACGGCAAAAAACTGTTTTCCGATATAAAAAAGACAATTCATTACATTGAAAATCCTAACATCAGACTTTTCGCAGACTACGCGTGGGCAAAATATCTGAGAAAATCTGGAGAATTGATAACAACTGCCTCCCTTATCAAGCAGGCAAGGCTTTTTCCTCCCGTCAAAGGCAACATCACCGGAATATATATTAATTGCGAAGACATTGAAGCACTCGCCGAAGAAAATTAATGTGAATGAACAGGTTTCCAGAAAATCACTCGGGTCAAATCTTTTAGTTGCTCTTTGAAGAGCCATTCAATAGAATTGTTCAAGGACAAAAAATGCCAAAACTGGATCTGTTCCAAAATGAGATACTCGATTGTCTGCAAAAGCTGATTCTGATAGCAGATAAAAACGGGAACATTCTCTACCACTCGGATAATATAAAAAATGTATTCAACGTCTCTTCGGAACAAGTCATCAATAGGAACATATTCGATTTTATCCATCCCGATGAAAAAATCAAAACCGAAAAATTAATCGCTGGGATTCTATCTGAACCGGAGCGTTCTGTTCCATTTGAATTAAGAATAATTCTTGATTCTTACGCTGAGAAATACGTTTCCGGGCGCGCCACAGACATGAGCAAGGATCCGCGTATATGCGGAATAATTGCCGTTTATTCAGACGTTTCCAAAGAGAAAATTTCCACCGAATTGCAAAAGGCGGTTTTCTCGATTTCGGATTTATTAAATCAAACCGATGATATCGACGTTTTATTCAAAAAAATACATTCAACCATTGGATCTTTAATCCCTTCCGAAAATTTTTTCGTCGCCGTCCTGGACCAGGAGGGAAAAGCTCTCAGTTTCCCTTGCTACATAGACCGTTTTGATTCTCAGCCGGCTCCCAGAGCTGTTACGAACAGCCTCACTGACTATGTAGTTCTTAAAGGCTCGCCCTTGCTGTTATCAGGAGACAGCCTGGATGAATTTTGCGACGTTGAAAATATTGATATCCAGGGTACCGCACCCTTCAGCTGGCTCGGTGTACCTCTTAAATGTGACAACTTCATAATAGGAGCGTTGGTAGTACAATCGTACGATGAAGAATTTTCGTACAGTTATTTTCATCAGAACATACTTGAATTCGTAGCAAATCACATTTCGGCAGCAATGGTAAAAAAACAGAGTCACATAAAAGAACGCGAATACAAGCAATTCCTTGAAAAGATAATTGAAAACCTTCCGATATCGCTTTTCGCCAAAGACAAAGAAGGCCGCTTCATAATGTGGAACAAAACGAGCGAAGAGCTTTACGGATTAAAACAGGAGCAGGTCATCGGCAGAACTGATTTCGATTTCTTTCCTGAGAACCAGGCTGAGTTCTTCAGATTCATGGACAATAAAACCCTGCAAAGCAATAAAGTATTTGACATACCGGAAGAGCCGATAGACTCTCCGAAATTCGGCAGAAGGATACTCCACACAATAAAAATGCCTATTACTGACGACAACGGAGAAGCGACCGTCTTGCTTGGGCTCTCCGACGACATCACGGAAAAAAAACTGAACGAAGACATATTGAGACTTCAGCACGAGCTTGCGGTGAGAATAGGAAAAACGACAGATTTGAACGAAGCCCTGAACTATATCCTCTTCATTTCCATTGAATCCATTGAAGAGGTGGACAGCGGCGGCATATACATCGTCGAACAGGACACCGGAGGTCTGGCTCTTGCCGCTCATTCGGGATTTAAGGATTCTTTCGTTAAAAAAATCCAGTTCTACGAAAAAGACAGCCCCAAAGGATTAGTCGCAAGGAAAGAGATTCCTACTTTTCTTTCAAAAAAAGAGATTCAGGCCTCTGAATTTCCTGCGGTAATAGAAGAAGGTATCAGGGCGCTCGCGATATTGCCTATCTTGCACATGGGTTCTCCTATCGCCTGCCTTAATCTTGCTTCACACGAAAACGATGACTTCAGCCGAATCTCAAAGAGACTGCTGTCTCAAGTCGTGTCATTTCTGGGAGACATTATAGCGAAAATTCAGAGTGACCATAAGATCCGGGTCAGCGAATCAAAATTCAGAAACACTTTTGAAAACGCTCCCGTCGGAATGAGCATAATGGATTCAGAGGGACATTACCTGGCCGTCAACAAATCTTTATGCGAAATGCTCGGTTATAATGAACGCGAATTGTTGAAAAAAAAATTCAGCGACCTGACATACCCCGACGATTTGTACAAATCCATGAAGAATATAAATTCACTCATTCTAAACGAAAAAGACTCCATACAGTTTGAAAAACGTTACTATCACAAATCCGGAAAAATTATCTGGGTGCTTCTGAGTTCGTTTGCGTTTCGTGAAGAAGAAGGATCGTTCGGAAGGATAATAACCCATGTGATAGATATAACCGAGAGAAAACAGATTGAAGACCAGCTCTCAAAAATGAGGAACCTGGAGTCGCTCGGACTTCTGGCGGGCGGCATTGCCCATGATTTCAACAATATTCTTACAACGATAAGCGGAAACATATCGATAGCCAACCTTTATACCCAAGAAGACGAAGATCTGAAAGAAAGTCTTCTCGAAGCTGAAAAAGGCGTTAAAAAAGCTACGGATCTCACTCAACAGCTTCTCACTTTCGCCAAAGGAGGTGTTCCTGTCAAAGAAGCTTCTTCGATCAGCGAGATAATAACGGATTCAGCAAAATTTATCCTGAGCGGAACAGACATTAACCTTGAATATGATTTTGAAAAGAATCTGCGGGTTGTCGATGTGGACAAAAGTCAATTTTCCCAGGTAATACAGAATTTGGTGCTGAATTCTGTTCAGGCAATGCCCGGCGGCGGAACGATAAAAATCACCGCACGCAACCACGATTTGAGCGAGGATCAGTTGGAGAAATATAAATATTTATACTATCTCAAACCGGGTAAATACATAAAGATTTCCATAACCGACACTGGCATCGGCATTCATCCTGATGACATACTTAAAATATTCGATCCTTATTTCACGACAAAAGAAAACGGCTCAGGCCTTGGTCTTTCGATAGTTTATTCAATAATTAAAAATCACAGCGGTATGATAGAAGTCGATTCCGAACCGCAGAAAGGAGCTTCTTTCAACATCTTTATACCGGCATCGGATAGCGTTGCTTTTTTTAAAAACGGCATTAAAAGCAAGCAGATTAAACACGGCAAGGCGAACATCCTTTTAATGGACGACGAAGAGATGATAAGAAAAGTCACATCAAAAATGCTCGAAGAACTGGGTTACAGAGTTGAAACGGCGAGAAACGGTGAAGAGGCAATTAGTAAATTCAGGGAACCCGGTGAAAACCCGTTCGATCTTATAATTCTGGATCTTACTGTTCAGGGCGGCATGGGAGGAAAAGAAACCGTCAGAGAGATAAGAAAAATCAATCCTTCTGTAAAAGCACTGGTTTCAAGCGGCTATTCAAATGATCTTGCACTTTCTAATTTCAGCGAGTTCGGATTCGACAATTATTTGGTAAAGCCTTTCACCCTCTCCGATCTTTCCGAAAAAATCACAGAAACACTTGGGTCAAATTTACCTGAATAAATCACTCCATAAAAGATTTGTCAAAACAGTTTGCAGAGTTTGACAACGTGTTTTTCCGCACCAAAATCGGCTACGAGAAAGTAAGGACCGGGAGAGAGGTTCAAATTTCCCGTTCTGCTAATACCCTCTTCCAACATCCCCGAAAAAACCAGCCTGCCTGCGGAGTCATAGAGGTTTAAACTCAGTTCATGCCATGTGAGTCCCTGTAAACAAATGATCAAGGCTTCACCGGAAAAATACGCCGAAAAACCAGTTTGAGGTTTCATTATTTCTTCTTCTGTTCCCGACTCCTGCAAAGAGAATTTCACCGCATCAAATGCAAGTCTCTGCCCCTGATATCCGGTCTTGTCCCCCAGATATATATATCCGCCGGAAGTGTCGAAGAAGAAGGATCCCAAAGAAACCCATTGCCCTGGATTTTGCGACTGGTCAATTACTACAGTGTCTGGGCCGGAAGGATGATAAATCCGATAAACAGCTGATACGGCCCCCGAATTGACAACCGGAATATAAATCGACACTTCGTAAATGCCTTCTTCTGCAAGAGCGGGAGTCCAGGTGGCGTAACAAGTGTCTTGAGTGCCTTGAGTCGAATAAGTCCACCAGCTGTGGTTTTCATAGCCTGAAAACGCGTCTCTCCAAAACTTCATAGATGAGGGATTTTCTGCATGAAGATAAAATCCACTGGTCAAATGCCTGTCGTCAATCAGCGTGTCGCTGACATCCGGAAACGTACCTCTTGCCGACACACACCAGTAAACCTGATTCAGATTCTGATTGCCGTTGTTGTATCCCGGCCAGTCGTACCTGGCGTATTTTCCGTCATAGCTTGGGTATCCTGCTGTGTTCTTGTTTCCGTAAGGATCATTGAAAATAATAGTGTGCCAGTTCAGAACCTGGCCGACCGCCAGCACCAAGTGTCCTGAAGTGGTCAATCCGACACACATAGAGTAGGGATACCCGGCGTTCAATTCGTTCACTGTTTCACCAAAAGTCGGAGTGTCGTCTCTCGATGCGCTCAGACCGTGATTTAAATAATACTGCACCATCCTCGAATAAGGAGAATAACTTCCCGTCCACATATATCCGTATCCCCCGTAGGAAGGTGTTCCAACCGGATCGTCTGCTGCAAGATTGTAATCGAACTCATTGAACATATATCTTTCACAAATGTATCTCCCGTAAAAGCTTTCGTGCGAATACGGAGATGAACACTGGCATTTCCAGGCGGGAAGCAATCCATAATACGATACAACCATTAATGCCGCCGACGGTGCACACGCCCAGTGTCCGTTGAACCAATCAGGCGAGTCGTATACCTGATGGATGTATGTAACATCCAATGAATCTCCTTTACCCGTGCATTTTACTGAGTTTTCAATGGGTAGTGTTTCATCCTCGTTCAGCGATATTCTCGATACCGGTAACAAATCTGCTCCTGACAAAAAAGCCGTCACAATTTCATTCCTGTCCGGTAAAACGAAGGCGATTTGCCTTTCATTCAAATAAACCGGATACGTTTCATTTTCATTTTCAGTGAAAGTCATCCTCTCTGAAGACGAAATCTGGGTGTCCCATATATACAGGTCAGAGTTGACCAAAACTTGTCCGGCGTGAAACCTTTTTTCATAAAGAATATACCTTCCGTCCGGAGAAAAACAAGGATTGAAACCGTCTTCTATCGTCACTGTTGACGAATTTTCAAGTGTCCACACGTAAATGTTTCCCGAAATACCTCTGAAAAGGATTTTTTCCCCGTCCCGAGACCACACGGGACAGCAGTAACCTGTTCCGGGAGGCGTTATTCTTTTCTTTTCACCGTTTTCGAGATTCAATATCCAAAGCGCGTCGTTATAATCGTTGAATACGGCGAAATTGCCGTCAGCAGAAACGGGACACAAATTAGAATAAAATCCCAAATCGAAACGCTTCAAGCCATCCTGGCTTTCAAATACCAGTTCATTTCCAATAGTGAAGGCAGGTTTGTCCAAAGCCGAAAAAGACACCTGCCCCACCAGACTGCAGGGTTGATAAAACTCAGTCACATGAAGGTTTTCTATATCTATTGCAGCAGGCACCTGCATGCCTTGCCGGTCAATGTATTTGAAACCTATCAAACGTCCGGAGGGAGACGTCGACATATACATACCGCACCCCGGAGCTTTGAATATCTCCAGAACGCCTCTTTCGGATACCAAATAAATGGTTTTGCTTCCACTGTCTGTAAAAACCATTCCTCTTGATGTCGCAACAGGATTCACAGGAAAAGAAACCGTGAAATAACAGACTAGCATTAACAAATGAGAAAGCATTTTTACCTTCCTTTAAGTGAATTTTAATATCCCTGTTGTATCAAATCAACTTATCCTTGGCCGATAGACATCGGGCGCAAAGAAGCTTATAATTATAAAATTTCACAATTCACAAAATGACTAAAAGAAAAATAATACAAAAAACCTTTTTTCCCCTGGTCACGGGATTATTCTGGGCTCTGTCCGTATTTCTCGCTTTCGAAGCAGGATTTTTCTCAAGACTCGAGTTTTTTACTTCAGACGCAAGGAGAAAACTGTTCCTTTTTTCTTCCGGAAAACCGAACGAAGACATTGTGTTTTTTTTCATTGACCAGAATTCACTCGACATAATGGCCGCAGAAGGTGTTTACTGGCCTTGGCCGAGAAAAATGACCGCCGATCTGATTGACTACCTGAGCGCCGGAGGAGCCAAGGCGGTCATCCTGGACGTGCTATACACAGAACCTTCGGTTTTTGGACCGGAAGACGATTCTTCTCTCGCTCATTCTGCGGCAATATCCGGTAAAGTGATAGTCGCCTTCATGGCTTCGAAAAATGAAAATTTCTTTTCGGATTCATCAAATCTTAACCTGAAAAGCATAAACATCTTGCTAAAAGATACTGACATGCATTTTCCTTCGTACACTTTTTCTCAGCCTCCTCACAAAATCATATCAGAAAGTGTTTTCATGCCGGGTGGCGTCAACATAAAATCAGACAATGACGGGATTTACAGGAACTCTCCTCTTTTATACCACATCAATGGAAACTACTACCCTCAGATATCATTAGCCGCTTATTATCTCATAGAGGGTGCTGATTCGCAGGTTATTTCCGGAAACACACTCACTTTGTACGAAAAAGACACTGAAAGAAGTATCCCTCTCTCACGTGAAGGCGAAGCCATCGTAAATTTCCGTGGGTGCATGTACGAAACATACAAAAACTACACAGTCGCCGCAATTCTCAAATCGGCTTCTTTTTACAATTCAGGTGGAATAAATTCTCTGTACAGTGAATATAATAATTACTTGGGACTGTTCGATGAATACTCTAAAATCAGGCAAAAAGTCTACGAGGGACTTGACCCGGGGATTGAATTCGTACTTTTCAACGAACACTTGAACAGTATATACGGTTTCGAGTACGACTCGGTTGAACAAATGCTCGAAGAGATTGACGAAGGTGTGATAGCTTCCATTAAAGAAAACGAATTTTCGTCTGTCGAACAGGCAATATCGAATTTTGAAAAAAATTACATATCGCCCAACACTTTCAAAGACAAGATTATATTTATCGCCGGAAGCGCTCCCGGCTTGTTCGACATCAGACCCAATCCTTTCAACGCCGGAGACGGAGGCGTTTTCATTCATGCTTCCATACTCGACAATCTGCTTTCGGACAGCTTTTTGCGCACCAGATATGACAAGTATCTAATATTGGCGCTCATAGTCTTCATGTCTTTCGCAGGATCGTATTCAGGATCAAATTTGAAAATTCAAAAAAGCGCATTAATTTTCCTGTCTCTGATTTCTCTATACACACTGACAGTTTCGGCTTTTTACGTCTTCGGAAAAACTTTTATAGATTTTTCTTCCGTCCCCGCTGCATTGATACTTTCCTACGTGACGGGTACTCTCATAGGTTTTTTCAGGGAAGCCAGAGAAAAGAATTTCGTGCGCAACGCTTTCGGATTCTACCTGTCAAACAAGGTCGTAAACGAGCTTCTCAGCCACCCTGAAAAACTTAAACTCGGAGGAGAAAGGAAATTTATGACAGCTTTCTTCTCAGACATAGCAGGTTTCACAAGTATTTCAGAAACTATGCCTCCCGAACAAGTCGCCTCACTTCTCAACGAATACCTTTCGTCAATGTGTGCCGTGATATCGCATCACGACGGCATTGTCGACAAATTCGAAGGAGACGCTATAATTGCGTTCTGGGGCGCCCCGCTGGATATTGAAGATCATGCCCAAAAAGCGTGCTCCTGCGCTATCGAAATGCAAGCAAAACTCCTCAGCCTCAGGAACAAGTGGGAAAAAGAAGGAAAACCCAAAATGAACATGCGAGTAGGTTTAAACACTGGTTTCATGGTTGTTGGCAATTTCGGATCAGACAAGCGAATGGATTACACAATAATAGGCGACGCCGTCAATTTGGCTTCAAGACTGGAAGGTGTAAATAAATTTTACGGCACGAACACCATGATATCCCACACAACCAACGAAATAGTGGAAAACGATTTCGAAACGAGAAAAGTAGATTTGATAAAAGTGAAGGGAAAGACGGAACCCATAGGAATTTATGAACTCCTCGGCAAAAAAAACTCCCTGGACCGGAAGTTTCAATCCGCCCTTGAAACTTACCGACAGGGTCTGGATATGTATTTCAGCGGAAATTTCGGCGATTCTGCGAGATTGTTTGAGAACGTTTTATCCTCTTTCCCCGATGACGGACCCTCGAAAGTCCTTGCAGTCAGAAGCGAGGAATACATAAAAAATCCACCCGCGAACGGATGGACAGGAATATTCGAATTAACTGAAAAATAAAAGGAGGTGCGTTTTGAGAAAAAAATACACAGCAGTCGCAACAGTTTTTCTGATTCTCTGCATTCCGCTCGTCAGCGGCGACAACACTACGTTTCAACAGAGAAGAGAGGAAGCCCAAAAAAGAGCCGAAAATTACAACAACGCTGTTTACAGCGGAGATCAAAGAGCCACCGATGAAGAAGTTGCAGCGGCCATAAAAAATTTCAACCCCGAGGTCGAGGCCGACTATGTAAACGAGCATTCGGAACTGAAAAGCAGCTTTTCACTTCTGAACTCAATAGAAAAGAACTGGAATTTCCACTCTTTCGACAGAAATTACGGAACGGAATGGGATTCATGGATGCAGGAAGGCAACGTCGGAGCTTACGCTCCATAATTTCGGGAGGAAAAAAATGAAATTGTTGACATTTATATCATTCGCCGTATTGCTGGCTCAGGTATTAAACGCTTTCCCGAGCCTGCCGATTGACATACCCATTGATACGCCGTTGAACGACTATATTTCAATAGCCGGCGACATAGTGGAAGCCCTCAATATTTTTTCCGAAGGATACACTCCTGAGCAGGAATACTATCTCGGCAGATCCTGCGCAGCCAACATCCTGAATAAATATTCGAATTCTTTCACATCAAACACCGCACAGCAGAAATACATCAGCGAAATCGGTCAGTCTCTGGCGGTATTTTCGGACAGAACCGACCTCTTTTCCGGATACGTCTTCATAGTCGTCGATTCACCCAAGAAAAACGCTCTTGCGACGCCTGGCGGCTTCATATTCATAACTACTGGCATGGTGAACGCATGCGACAACGAAGATCAGATAGCCGGCATTCTCGCTCACGAAATAGGACACGTCGTTCATAAAGACGCAGTTAATTCCATCAGCGACAAGAACAAACTTGTGTCGATGATAAAACTCGCCGAAAAATACGGCGGCGAAATTGGAAGGGCTAAAGCCCAGCAGGCTCTCGATAAACTTCCCAGCTGGTTCGTCAACGACATAATGAACATATCAGTGGAAAGCATATTCTCTACGATAACAGATGAAATTATAAAAGTTTTTGACAGCGCCTACGGGAAAGAACAAGAAAAACAGGCGGATCTTTACGCTGTTCACTTGATGACTGTCGCCGGGTACAATCCGGAAGAACTCGCCAAAGCCATAGAAAAACTCAGCGAAGGCACAGACTCGCACTACGGTTCTCATCCTGCTCCTTCGGAAAGAATTTCGTACATAAACGATGAAATTACCGGACTGCCTTCTCACCCGGAGACTTCGCAGGCCCGAACAGACAGGATAGTAAAGTGAATCACTCAAAATCACAACATACGGAGTTTCCATGAAAACAGCCTCTTTAATAATCGTTTTGGTCTCTTTCTGCGTCTGTCTGAACGCCGATTTCGTCGACCATTCAGTCGCTTCCAGCGCCGCTTTTTCAAAACTGGCCCAGGACGGACAGCAGGATTCAAGAGTAATAGTGTCTTCTTTCGCCCTTTCAGGTTCCTCCGCGTCAGAAACGTTGGCTTACGTTTTCGAACTTAATCCCACAGGATACATAATCGTGACGGCTGATGACGACCTTTTCCCCGTTATTGCATATTCTTACGAAGACCGCTGCAGAACCTGTGAAGAAACTTCTAACGTGCTTTTCGAATTGATAGTCGCTGATCTGGAACTTAAGCTTTCGAATTTTGATCAAATACCCGCTTCGGTAATATCAGGATTTAAAGGACAGTGGCGTGATCTTCTGGACGGAAAAAGCTATCCCTATTTCGAACAGTGGCCTCCGTCCGGAACGACTCCCACGGGCGGATGGCTGATGTCAAACTGGACTCAGAACTCTCCTTACAACAGCATGTGCCCGATAGACCCGCAGACCGGTCAAAGAAGCATCGCCGGCTGTCCCGCTGTTGCCATGGGAATGATAGTCAATTATCAAGAGAACATAAATTCCACGCAGTTTTCCGACGCCGACGATTATTATCATTCTTACGCGGGAAGGAATTTCTGGATTGACAACGACTGGGCGGACAGAGGATTTCCGTCCTGGTCCCAGCTCAACGTCTATCTCGACACACTGGGGAACCATTATCTCTCAGGGACGCCGCTTACGAACCAGGATAAAGGAGCCCTCGTCTGGGCTTGCGGCGCCGCGATGGAACAGGTTTACACGAGCAGCGGTTCAGGCACTTTCGGCGCGACTCAGGCTTACAACGCTTACGTCAAGTTCGGCTACGGCGATTTGACTCCTCTCGATACTCTTTCTGACAGCCTTTACGAAAGGCTTTCTCAGAATATGAAAGACGCAATGCCCGCTCACATAACAGCCCTGACTCCCCCTCCGATTCAAGGACACAATTTCGTCATAGACGGATACAACACCAACGACTATTACCACTTAAACATGGGTTGGGGTGGGACTTACAACGGCTGGTACATAATACCGGACAGCATACCCTACAACCTGACCGTAATAGACACTATATTCATAGACATAGGCGAAAGCCCGAATTCAATTGAAGAACCGATTGTCAGGCCGATTTTCGCCGAATTTTCCGGCAAATCCTCTTTTGTTTTCCACTCAAGCCCTTCTGTCATTTTTTCTCTTCCCCAATCCTGTGACGCTGAAATCCGAATATTCGACCTTACAGGAAGGACAGCCTGTCCGGCGGAAAGAATTCACTTCGAGAAAGGAGTGAACTCATACGATGTTTCTCCGGGATATTTAGGATCCGGAATTTATGTTTTTAAGCTGAGTGCGGGAGGGGTCGATTCTTTCTTCAGGTTCACGGTCATTGATTGAATGAACGGTTTATTTAGCTTCCGAAGCTAGGATCATTCTATACAGACTGCTCGCTTTCATGAGATCTTCGTGTCTCTCGAAGGCGAGTTGTCTGCCGCGATGTATAAAAAGAACTTTATCGGACTGCTTTATTGTCGCGAGTCTGTGACTGACTACAATCATCAGGGATTTTGAATATCTTTCCTTTAGATACTTCCAAAGGGATTCTTCGTTTTTTGAATCCAGAGCAGAAGTGCAGTCGTCAAACAGGATGAGTGATGGTTTATTGGCTATCGCCCTTGCTATTGCTACCCTCTGTTTCTGACCTCCGCTTACTCCGACCCCTGCCTGCTGAAGCTTTGCTGCAGCCCCGCCGTTGATTTCCCTCGAAGTAATGTTTACGGCTGACAGAGCCTCTATTACAGCATCTTCTCCGAGAGCCCTTCCGATTTTTACGTTTTCTCTTATTGTCTCGCTGAAAAGAAGTGATTCCTGCGGCACATATCCTATTTCAGATAAATATGATTCTCTTGAATAATTCTCCATTTCAAGGCCGTTTACAAAGTATCTGCCTTCGGACACAGGCAGTAAGCCTGTCATCATTTTCAGGAGAGTGCTCTTTCCGCTTCCGATTTCTCCGACGACAGCGATGACATCTCCTTTTGAACCCTTGAAATCAATTCCTCGGACGCCTTTTTCACCTTCGTAAATGAATCCTGCGTCTTCAAACTTGATGCTCTCAATTTTTCCTGTTTCAACCGATCCGCTTGTTTGCAAAGACAAAGGAAAATCAAGAATCTCGTTTTCCCGGTCAATAGATATGAACGCCTGTTTGGAAGTGACGAACAGGTTGGGGATGTCCATCATCGGTGCGAGAATCATGTCCAGATAGACGTAAAACGCGTAAAACTCACCTACACCTATAGTTCCCCTGACGACGAAAAGCCCTCCGACAAACATAACAACGACTTTTCCAATCTGTCCGAGAACACTGTATGCTGAATGAACAAACATCAAGTACTTTGCTATTTTCAGGTCTATCTTCAGTCTCCTGTCGAGAAGCTCCCGCAGACGCTTCTTTTGCCCTTTTTCCGCTCTGTATGCTTTTATTATTGATATCCCGGCAAAAGTGCTGTCCAGAAGATCGTTTGTCCGGCTCGTCGCTTTTCTGTTTTCCATGACTATCCGGCCGAGTTTATTTTGGATGAGATAAAACAGGTAAAGCATGAACGGCAGTGGAAATATAGCTATCATTGTCAGCTGGCGGTTCATGTAAAACATCACGGCGAGGCAGAAGGCGAGCTTTGACGTGGATTCGAGCGCTCTGAACACAGCTGAACAGCTGAACCAGGCTATTCTCGGATGCTCCACAATATCGTCAGTCAGACGTGTCGCCAAGTCTCCCGGTTTGAATTCGTTGAAAAACCTGTAGTCTTTGGATAACATGCTCTTGAAAACGAGGTCTCTGACGTTCAGGCCTATTTTGGAATTCAGCCACGCCCTGGCTCCGGGATATAAACCGGCGATGAACTTCGCGAGAGCCAATGCACCCAAAAACAGCAGGGTTTTTTTGAACTGTTCCGACATCGAAGTGCCCGCGAGGACGTTTTCTATCTCGTCGAGGAGAAATTTGAACACGAGGGGGAAAGAGAGGGCTACGGCACTGGAGATGACGGTGAAAAAAACAAGAAACACTATGTGGAGTTTGTGCATTCTCCAGAAGCGCGATATCCACACGAAATATCTAATCATAAATGATTTCACCCGCCTGAAGCCTGTAAAGGCTCGCGTATATGCCCTCGGATTTCAGAAGTGTTTCATGATCGCCTTCTTCAACCATCTCGCCGTTCTGAAGCACTATTATTTTTTCAGCGTGCGTAATAGTGCTCAGCCTGTGAGCGACCACTATTGAAGTTCTTTCCGTCGTGAGCATGTTCGTCGCGGCCTGTATTTTTTTTTCGGTGCCTGGGTCGACGGAAGAAGTCGCCTCGTCAAGAATCAATATCCGGGGAGCATACAAAACAGCTCTGGCCAGGCAAATAAGCTGTCTTTCACCCATCGAAACATTTAATCCTCCTTCGCTGATCTCTTCGTCCAGTCCTCTTGGCAGCTTCTCGACAATATCCCACGCGTGCATCGTTTCGAGAGCCTTTTTCTGAGAGTATTGCGATATTTCAGAGTTGAAAACCGATATGTTCTCCGACAAAGAACCCGAGAAAAGGCTTACGCTTTGAAGAACAAGCCCTATTTTAGAACGCCAGACGTCAAGCTTAAAGTTTCTTATGTCTGTTCCGCCGATTTTTATTGAACCGTGTGTGGGTTCGTAAAATCTGAGAATCAAGCTTATCAGCGTCGTTTTTCCGCTGCCGCTCGCTCCGACAATTGCATACATGGCACCTTTCGGGATTGAAAAACTGACATTTTTCAGAACCCAGCTGTCTTTGTATTTGAACCAAACTCTTTCAAAAGTGATTTCTTTCCAGTTTTCAGGAAAATCATCTTCGCCAAGATCGCCGTCCGGCGTCTTTGTCCTTGTGTCGAGTATCGAAAATATCCTGTCTGCCGAAGCGAACGCCCTTTGTACTTGATTGAGGGTTTCCGAAAACTGAACGAGCGGCATAAACAGCCTCCTCGTGTATTCGACAAATAGCACGACAGTTCCGATTGTTACCGCACCGGTTGCGAGGCTGCTTCTTCCTCCGAGCAGTATTATTATAACTACTATAATTTCGCACGCGCCAATAAAGCTCCAATAGGCATATTCGACAACGTAAGCCTTGACTTCCTTTTTTAAATAATCTTTTCCGACGTCGTGCATTTTTTCCTGCGCCATTTTCGTCGCTTTGAATATCTGAAGCACCTGAACCGCCCTGACATATTCTGTTATGAAAGCCGTCATCTTCGCAAAACTTGCCCTTACTTTTGTCGTGAGTCTTCTGGTGAGGTTCAGAAAAAAATACGTCGTAAAAGCGACAGGAAGAAGAAGAGCCATGACAAGCAAAGTCATTTTGGAATTTGATAACATCATAATGGCGAGAGTGCCTGAAAATATTATTACATTCGACAAAAGAGCCATAGACACATCGCTGAACAGCATTCTCACTCTCTCTGTGTCGCTTTCGACTCTCGCCATGAGTTTTCCCGGCGGATTTGCATCGTAATAAGCCATGGACAAAGTAAGCAGGTGGCTGAACAATCTCGCTTTCAAATCTCTTATTATCGAAAGGCCGATCTTTGTGGTCATGATTATTTGAGCGTAAGATATAAAAACCGAAAAAATGAAAACTGCCGCGAAAATGACGGCAAGTCTGAGAACCTGGGCTACATCTTTTGACGGTATGGCCTTGTCGATTACCTCTCTAAGGATGAGAGGAGCTGCCAAAGAACAAGCGGTCGAGACGAGAAGAAGCGCGGTCGCTGCGAAAAACTGCCACAGAAAAGGCTTGATGAAAGGATAAATGATTTTGAGAAGCTCTACGACCCCGTATTTTCTCGAATCGCGTTCTAAAAGGTCGTCGTTTCTACCGAAGTGCATTTTCTAAACACCTGGCGTTTGTGAGTTTCGGGATTATAATATTTGACATCTCATAAGTATACGATATCGGGTTGAAAACGCTAACCTGTTGTTGAATTTTCCAAAAAATCTGCTATCATTGAAAATGTACCACCTTCAATCTTCTCCGGAAAGAGAAGATTACGCCATCCCTCTTTAGTCCCCCTTCTGAGAGGGATGGCTTTTTTCTTATTACATGAAGAAAAACAGCAGTACAGGCATTGCCAATATACTTACTATAAGAGACAAGGATACGGTGCTCGCGGCGCTTTTAGCGTCGTGACCGTGCAGTGAAGCGTAAACTACCGAATTGAAACCGCACGGAGAAGTTGCGGCGAGAACGACGACGAGTCTTTCATTGGACGGAAGCTTTATCAGCGACAATATGAGCAGACCTAAAATCCCTCCGGCTATCATCCTCATGGCCACTGCCGTCAAAACGTTTCTGATATCCGAAATCTCGAATTCTAAAAGAGAACCAAGTGCAAACAGCACCAAAGGGAAGGCAGGTTTTTCAAGAAAAATGGCCGTGTTAAGTACTAACTCAGGCGGTTTGATGTTGAAAGCGTTCACCAGGGCTGAAACGACTATGGCCCATACGGGAGGAGAAAGAAGAATGTTTTTGAAGGTCTTGCCAGCAGATCTCGTGGCTGAATAACTGGAAAATGCGAACAGAAATGTCGCAATCACAACCATGTTGCCTATATCGAATATCATCAGGGACGCCAGACCGGTTTCTCCCGCGAACTCATTGACGAAAGGCATAATAAAACCTGTATTCATTATCGACACGGCGAGAACAAACGAAACTCTCTTCGATTTTTCCCTGGAAAGTTTTTTCGAGACAAACAAAGAAGCTGCAAACAATGCAATAAGAAGAGAAAAAGCGATGAAGGGCAATGCTATTTGATCCGGTCCGATTTCGACCGAGTGAAGAATCCTGAACACCAGAAAAGGAAAAATGAAGTAAAAATATATCCTCAGAAGCGTGTTTCCGTCTTTTTCACCGATCAACCTCAGCTTTCTCGCCGTAAAACCCAGACCAAAAGCCGCGACGTACGGGATCATTCTAGACAAAATACTAAAAATATTCAAACGTCCTTTCTGTTATTCAGACCAGGGCTGGATTATAATTCAGCGATTTTATAAAGTACAGAGTCATTGATTTTGTGCAAAGACCTTTCGCTTCCGTAGAAAAGTCATTGCCGATTAAGGCGGTTCATAGAAAACGATGCTGATACATTTCTCCGTCCATAAAACCGAGTTTTCTGTAGTAATTCCTAGTTCCTACCGAAGAAATTACAGAAAGCACCCTGCATCCGGTTGAATAGGACTCTTCAGTCGCGATTTGAAGCAGTTTTGTCCCTATGCCGCGGTGCTGAGTTCTCTTAGGGTTTTTCTCGCCTATAGCCGCAGGCTTTCCATAGACATGCAGTTCTCTTACCAGGGCTGAACCGGATAACTCTTTTGGGAACCTTACAGATTCTTCAGATTTCGACCGGAGATATTGCGACGGGATTGACAGCCTCAGAAAACCCGCGAGTTTTTCTCTTTCGTCAATGCACTCGATAAATCTTTCCTGAAATGGTCCGCAATCATAGATCGTCTGCACATAAGTTAAATCGCCTGTCAGGCTATCTCCTTTTATTTCGCGGTTCCTTATATTTATGTCATTTCCTTCCGATTTTTTTACGGCTTTTTCAACTGTTTCTCTGAGATTGTTCGAAGGAGCGTCACCTGCGGTAGAATTCAAAGGGATGTCTCTTACAATTCTAGTCACCCGGCAATACCGGGGAGTTTCTTTAAGCATGCAAGATAGAAGATCGATAAGCGTATCGATGGGATAGTAGCTAAATTCTCCGGACTCAAATCTCTTGTACAGAGGGCTTTTTTTTACGACTGCCACGGGATATATTTTTACCTCGTCGGGACACAGGGGGGCTCTGAAAAGCTTTCTATATGTTTCCATGTCTTTTGCAGGATCCGAACCAGGTAAATTAACCATGACGTGAGCCTGAATCTTGAATCCGGCTGACCTTAAAAGAATAAAAGCCCTCATGATGTCTTCAGTCTTCATGCCCACATCGCTCATATTCAAGACGTCTTCGTCGAGAGACTGGACGCCCAATTGAATTTTTGTACAGCCTAGTCTTCTCAAAAATATGATCTCATTCTCGTTTATCATGTCGGCTCTTGTCTCGAATGACAGACCGACACATCTTGCCTTTGCATTTTCATTCTTTTTTTGTTCGTTAAAAAGAGACGAGAGCTCATTCCTCTGTCCGCGATCGTCTTCACCGGTTTTTCTGCATGAGCCGCCGTCGGTTTCGAAATCGTTCAAAGCCGCATAGATGCCTTTTGTAAATTCAATTCTGTAAGCCTCATCGTAGTGGCTGAAAGATCCGCCCAGAACAATTATCTCGGATTTTTCAGTACTGTGTCCGGTGTTGCTAAGCGCAGTCAGTCGGCTTGTCACTTGCCTGTATGGATCGAAAGAGTTCTCAAGCGCCCGCATCGAACCGGGCTCGCTAGAAAGGTAGCTTTTGGGCATATTTTTCTCGTCAGGGCAAAATACGCATCTGCCGGGGCAGGGAAAAGGTTTTGTCATTATTGTCACTGCGGTAATCCCGGAAGCACTTCTGGTCGGTTTAGTGACGAGAAAATCTTCCGCCGTCCCGTTTCTTTCCATAGAACCTTCACTGATCATTTTTCTGTAATGGTTCAATATTTCCGCTTTCGAGAATAACTTCTTGCCGTCTTTTGGAAACTTGCGTAGTATTTTCCTTAATGCCTTGTCGGATTCCGGAGTTTTATAGCACAGAGCAATGACTATCGACGAAAGAAGATGCTTTTTAATTTGTTCTTCAGTTTTCATTCTGTGAGTTTATCACAGACTGTGAACTTATCACAGAATCGGGTTTTTTATGAAATCTAGACAAAAAGACAAATATTGTCTGATTAACAGAACATTTTACGACGTGAACGCTCTCTCATTTTCCTCATCCAGAAACGGATACGATTCTGCTTGGGACTCTGTTTTTAAGGACGGTTTTCTTGACAACGATTATAGCGGACTTCTTGATCTCGGCTGCGGTGACGGCAGGTTCATTAAATTTTTCATGAATAGATTTTGCCGCAAGGACGTTATGTACTTTGGGATTGACCAAAGCCTCGAAATGCTCAAGATTGCGCGAGCTCGCTTCCAAAGCTATTCTGAAGTTTATTTAGTCAACGCCCGAATAACAGGGGACATTCTGAGTACAATAGGCCGCTCTTGCTTTTTTGTCGCTGCCGTCGGACTTTTTCATCACATACCTGATGCAACAGAGAGAGAAAGAATAGCTGAAGGAATTTGTGATTTGCTCGGAAAAGGAGCCGGAGCACTGATCTCTCTCTGGAATTTCGACAAAATCCCGGATCAGAAAAAAAACCGGATTCCCGACAAATGCCGGCCAAGGGACTTTCTGCTGGATTGGGGAAAAAGTGACGCGATGAGATTTTGTCACAGTTTCAGTGAAGAAGAGGTGTTCCGCATTGAAAATATTTTCCGTTCAAAAGGATGCGAAACAGACAAAGTTTTGATCAAAAGAAAGAATTTGTCTACTGACAGCTTCCTGAGGATTTTAAAAAAATAAATCAGTGACATTCTAACGGTTCGAAGTTTTCTCAATAAATTCTCTCATTTTCGGTGCCTCGGGATGGGAGGGATTAAGGTCCAATACCTTCCGGAAATAATAAGCCGCCTGTATGCTGTCTCCGGTCAAAATGTGATATACGGCAAGCTCTCTCATAAATCTGACATCTCCGGGAAATCTAGAAACTCCTTCCGTGAGGGCGGTGTATCCGGATTTCATGTCTCCGAAATCAGAAAGATATATAAGAGAAAGATTGTAAAGAGCGTCGGAGTCGGATGGAGATGAGGCGCAATGAGATTCAGCGAGCCGTTTCTTTTCCACGAAATGACCGGCTTCTCCGAGTATTTCTATCGCAGTAATAATTTCTTCTGCAGATCCGGTCGTTTGAATTCTTCCCCGGCATGCTTCGATGGATATTCTCAAAGCTCTGATGAGGAGAACGGTTCCGGGTGTTTCTTTCAAGCCTCCTATTAGGTCCGAGGTCTTATCAATGTCACCTTCGATAAAATATATTTTTGCCAGATTGACTGCGGCGTCCGTAAAATCCCGATTCATCCCAACGGCTTTGATGAATAGCAATTTTGCCTGAGAATAATCCTTCAGGCACGAGTATGTTATTCCGAGTTTGTTTATGAGGAAATAATTGGAAGGATACTTTTCGAGTGCTTCCTTATAAAGATCACCGGCCTTTTCATAATCCTCCGATACGAAAAACACGTCTCCTCTTCCGATGTAAGCACCACCGTAATAGGGATGTTTTTTTATCACCTCACTGTAGAGCGAATCCGCTTTTCTCAGATTCTCTTCGGTTTCCACGCCCTCAACCGCTCTGTTGAGACAGGCTGTCCCCAGGTTGCTTCTGGATCGTATCCATCCCTGTCTGCAGTTTTCGCCTGTTTTCCTGGCGGCATCCGTGAAAAGCGAATAATTGTCTTTCCACACTTTTCCCCTCAAAAACACAGCTGTGCAGAAAGACATCAGCACTGCAATAAAAACCAATTTCGAAATTCTGTTTTTCATGAAAACGAAAGGTGACAAAACAGACACCCCCGCAAGAGGCATGTACAAGTAATGCTCCATTCCGGATTCGAACACCGGTATAAGATTGAGCACGGGAAAAAGGCTTATGGACCAGACCAGAAAAGCCCACAAAAAAATCCTGCTTTTTCTGAAAATGAACAGCGATAGGGCTGAAACTGCGACTGAAAGAATCCCAAGAAGAAATTGCAGGTTTAAAAACGAACGAAACAGGTGAATGCCGGTTTCGAAATTCAGAAAATAGGGGAACACGGCTCTCAGCGCGTAATATCCCCAAATCGAAGGCAACGTCAGATAAAGCTTAAATAAACCGTCTTTCGGCATCCAGAAACTTTCGTCCACCTGCGCAAAAGGTGAAACAGAAACGGCTTTCAGGCGCAGAGTCAAGTATAGTGCTAAAACAGGCAATATAAAAACAATGTGCAAAAGCGCTCTTTTCAGCGGAATTTCTTTGCGCAAGAACAGCAGATAAAAAACAGCGGCAATCGGCAGCAGCAAAAAACCTGTTTCCTTGCTGAAAACAGCCAGAAAAAATGAAAGTGGCATTACGCCGTAGGACAGCTTTCTGTCACAGCTCAAAGCGAGACATCCTGACAAAACAGCTATTGCGACAAAAAGATCACCTCTGGCCGAAAGCCAATAGACGGTTTGAGAGTTGGCAGGGTGAAGCGCGAAAAAAAAACCGGCTGCCAGACTCCACAAAAAAAGTCTTTTGGCGTCTTTCGGTTTTTTCATTTGAAAAAAAACGCCCTTGCTCTTACCCGTCGGATTTTGCGACAATATTTTTCGAACAAGTTTATAAAGAAGCAGTGACGCAATAAAATGGAAAACGATATTGTCTAAATGAAAAAACGCCCAATTCTTCTTCCACAAAAATGTCTCGGCGGCAAAAATCGCCGGTATTATCGGTCTGTAATATGGCGACTCACCTCTTGTAACGTTAAAAAGGTCTTTCAAGAAAATTCCTGTGAAATCGCCGTTTTGAACCAGCGCATTTTTTTCAATTAAATCTACGTCGTCGTAGCATAAAGAATTGAAAAGGGACGGTATGTAAGAGGCTGAGACGGCAAGGAACAGCAAGGCAAAAAACATGGCCTTTGTCCTGAAGCCAAAGTCATTTTTCATTTTACCAACAGTCAATCTTTTCCTCTCAAATCATGGTACTTGAATTTTCAGACGTCACTTTTTTAGATTTTAACACTTTCCGATGACATGACAAGAGAAAGAAATACAACATATTGAATCCAGCGTAAAATATTGTATAATGAATTTATGAAATCTGAAAAGTATCCGTCGGTTTTACCGGACTCAGGGGCAGAATTACGCAAATAGTTCTCAATTTTTCAGCCGGCATCGGCGGCATTATATTTTCAACCGTTGTTTTCATATCTTTTCTTCTATGGCTCGACAGATACGAAAAGGAACCGGCATCTCTTCTCGTGTTTGCTTTCTTCTGGGGACTGATACCCGCTGTAGTAATATCCCTTGTACTCGAATCGGCTTTATCAGATACTGCTTCATATGCCGCCCAAGGTGAGATTGCTCAGTCCTTTTTTTCCGTTGGATTAAGCGCCCCGTTTGTTGAAGAGACCGTGAAAGGTTTTTTCATGGTTTTTCTTTTTCTTTTTTTTCGAAAACACATTGACAACGAACTCGATGGAGCCATATACGGCGCCATGGTAGGTTTTGGTTTCGCTTTCACGGAAGACGTTTTTTATTTCATGGGCACATTCAGCGAAGGGATCGTCTCGGGTTACGCCAACGTTTTTTTCAGAAGCTTTATTTTCGGTTCAAATCACGCCTTCTGGTCATCCATAATCGGTTTTGCTTTCGGAAAAGCACTTTTATCCAGAAAAGTTCTCAAGGGGATCGCCCTTGTCACTCTCTCCTGGTTTCTTGCGGTTTTCCTGCATGGGCTTCACAATACCTGCATGATATTCGCCCCTCATACTTACTGCCTATCATTTCTTCTTGACGTCTTTTTCAATTTCGGGGGAGTGATCCTGCTTCTTATAGTACTGACACTTGTTCTGAGAAAGGAAAGCAAATGGATAGAGAAATATCTGAAACCGGAAGTTTTATCAGGACTAATAAGCGAAGAGAACCTCGCCGTGATAGCATCCGCACAAAAAAGGTCTTCATCGAGATTGAGAGCCCTGAAAAAAGGTGGGAGAAAAGAAAACAAAAAACTCGACAGGTTTTTTCAAGCGGCTTCCGAACTTTCTTTTAAAAGATACAGAAACGACAACAATCCGTCAGTGAAATTCGAAAAGCAGATAACAGATTTGACGGAAAAATTCACTTCTCTCGCCCCCGAAGTCAAAAAATGGCTCTCTTTCTGACTTTTTTTCTGCTGACCGTTTTTGAACTACCCGGAGTATACATAGACGAAAACAACATAAAATATTTCAACGAAGCTTTCTACGAGAATTATCAGTCAAGATTGACTTTTTTCAGAACTGAAAACGAAAACGCCTTTCCGGGCGGGATTGTTTTTATAGGCAATTCAATCACTCAGGGCTTCGCAGTCGATAAATTTTTTCCGGGAGTTTTGGTATATAACCGCGGCATAGTCGGGGATCAAATAGGCATTCATGACTGCGCAGGAGTTACTAAAAGGCTTAAGGAATCATGTTTCGATCTCGATCCTCTGGCGATTTTCATCATGATAGGAATAAACGATATAGGAAGCCGTCCGGCCGCAGGCATTGCTGCAGGATATTCAGCTCTCCTTGACGCGATCTTTGACTCACTTCCAATGGTAGAGCTATACGTACAGAGTGTTTTACCGGTAACAGGCGATTACACAAGACTCAATCTTTCCGTGGATTCCCTGAATTCGCTTTTACAGATCATTGTAGACGAAAAATCGTTTTCATATTTCATCAGATACATAGACCTTAACTCCGAATTCAAAGATTCGGCAGGAAGACTTAAAGCTGAATTCTCGTTCGACGGCCTTCACCTGTCACAAAGCGGTTTTGCCAAGTGGGCGGAGTTCATATCTCCTCTCATATACAAAAATGACTTCTTTTTATCCGTCACAGACAGTTTTATGAACGAAGATTTCTATCAGGACTTGCATAACTTCGATCAGTGACAGTAATGACTGTTTTTCAGCCCACGAGACCGAGTTTGACCAGATCCTGAATGTCGAGAATACCCACCGGGGAATCGTTCTCGACGACTATCAGATTGTCGTATTCGTGGCGTGAAAAAAAATTGACGGCCTCACACAAGAGCGCATCCGCTGAAATGGTTGCCGGCTGAGAATACTTAAAATCCGACATTTTGCAATTTACGATTGTCTTCCCTTTTTCCCCGAAATGCCTTCTCAGATCGCCGTCGGTGAACACGCCCGTTAGAGCTCCTTTTTCATTGACTATGGACACGGCTCCCAGTCTCGATTCAGTCATTTTCATCAAGGCGTCAAGCAACGTTTCGTCTTTTGCGCAGACGGGATTGTATTTTCTGACGACATCCCTTACCTTCAACGTCATCAGTTTCGTGTGTTCAAAAAACTTTGTAGTGCCCTCCGACGTCAGAGAATTGTCGCACAGTTTCATCAAAACCGAAAAAGGTATTGTGCATGCGTGCGCGCCGGCTAAAAGAGCCTGTCTTACATGTTCGGAATGCCTGACCGAAGACACCATAATCTGAGTGTCGTATCCGTACTTATCGGTCGTCTCAACCAAGTCACTCACTAACTGCATGGCGTCGTGTCCCTGGTCGTGAAGCCTTCCTACGAGAGGACACACGTATGACGCTCCTGCTTCCATCGCCAGATAACCCTGGTTGAGGGTGTAGACCAGGTGGATGTTTACAAGATTCCCTTCAGAAACAAGTCTGGTGCAGGCTTTGATAGAATGATTTGAAATCGGGACCTTGAATACCGGTTTGTTTTTGAGCGGAAGGGACAACAATTCGTGAGCTTTGGAAACAATCTGATCGCAATTTTCTCCCAAAGCTTCAACGTGCAGTTCAGGAACCATTCCGGACAGCTTCACTATCGCTCCGTTGATGTCGGTAATGCCTTTCCTGTGCATGAAAGTCGGTGTTGTCGTAAGCCCTTTAAGGATACCGAGTTCAAAAGCCTCTTCAATTTCGCCGAAGTCAACGGAATCAAGGAATATTCTCATGTAATCCGCCTTTTATCAAATTGTGAATCTCTATAAGTGGTTTCATAAATTCTTCGAATTCATCAGCTCTGAGCTGGCTGGAAGAATCGCAAAGAGCGTCTTCCGGGCACGGGTGAACTTCGAGAAACAACCCGTCAATTCCCGAAGCGACGGCGGCTCTCGCCAGAGTAGCCAGATATTCTTTTCTACCGCCCTCGGGTAGGGCGCTGGGTATTCCGTAGCGCCTGACACTGTGAGTTGCGTCGAAAATCACGGGGTATCCGATTTTATTCAATTCGTAGAAGCTTCTTGGATCTACTATCAGGTCGTTGTATCCGAAAACATATCCTCTTTCAGTCAACATTAAAGAGCCGTTACCGGCTTTTTCGGCTTTTTCTACAGGATATTTCATATTCTCCGGAGACACGAACTGGCCGTGTTTTATGTTGATGGGTTTTCCGGTTTTGGCGGCCGCTTCAAGCAATGAAGTCTGCATGCACAGATACGCCGGTATCTGCAACAGGTCAAGAGTTTCCGAGGAAGTATAAGCCTGGGCTTCCGAGTGAACGTCAGAAGTGACCGGCAAATCAAATTCGTTTTTAACTTTTTCCAGAATCTTCAGTCCTTTATCCATTCCCGGTCCCCTAAAATTTTCCGGAGAGCTTCTGTTGTCTTTCAGAAAAGAGGACTTGTATATAAATTTCACGCCTAAATTTTCACAGGCTCGAACGAGTATACGTGCAGTCTTCATGACGGTAAGTTCGTTTTCGATGACGCACGGACCTGCAATTAGGAAGATATCCTTCCCTCCGCAAATGACATCTTTTATTTTTACTATTTTTTTGCTCATAGGCTGATTAAAAGAAACAAAATTTCCCTTGCCGAACATACAGTTTAAATTACAATTATAGGAAATAACAAGGAAAATGCAAGCTTTCGAAACAGAAAAAATAATCTCAATAGTTCGCAAGGCGGGAAAATTTGCCCTCAGTACGGGTAAGAACTTTTCTGTCAGCCTTAAAAACGTTGACCCCTCTACAGACGCCGAAAAATCTTTTTTCGAAGAGAAAGCAGTCCTAACCGACGTCGACACAAAGGTGCAGGATTTCATTCTCAGGGAGATTTCAATCGAATACCCGTTTAAAATGGGCGTCGTGGCTGAAGAGCTGCCTTTTGACGAAAAAAATCCTTTCTACGGTTTTTTGAGTGTCGGAAAAATCGAATCCGGTTACACTCTTCTTTTAGATCCCATTGACGGGACAAAAAATTTCGTTCAATGGTCGAAAGACCAGTCGGGAATGTCAAAATTCTGGGCTCTTTCACTTTGCATTCTGAAAGGCACAAAACCTTTCCTGGGAGTAATGCACTATCCGGCTTTAGGAGAAGATTGCACCATTTTTACCGAAGCGGACAAAGGAGTTTTTTTCGGTTCTGCCTGCATAGAGGTTTTATCAGACATCATTTTTAAACAATCAGACAGAGGACGGATAAGCACTGTCATGGGTGAAACAGGAAGAAAACTTGCGAAATTTCTTCCTCAGGACATAGCAAACCCGGGCAGTTTCACCGGAACTTTTCTCGCTCTTCTTGTCAACACAACCGCGAACAGCAAGATTTTCTGTTCGGCAACAGGCGTTCTTCCAGCTTATTCTTTCTACGCCGGGAAAAACATAGACGCGCTCGATCTTTCCTGTGCAACCCTGGCGTATTCGGAAGCCGGAGGATTGGTCTGTGATTCTTCAGGCGAGGAAATGAATCCTTTCGATTTTCTTGTTAAAGACGAATCGCGCCGGGCATTCACGGTTGGAAAACATTTTTTCATGCTTCCCGGACGCAAGTATTTCGATTCGCTCGACTGTTACTTCAAAAGGATAACCGGTTCGGATCTTCACGAATTCCTGAAATGATTCTGAATATATCCTAAAATTTCAGCCGTCCCTCGCCCGTAAGATTCCCTGCTGACGTATAGCTTATTTTTTTCAAGAGGCTTTCTTTTGTCTAATTCGGCAACTTCTTTTTTCCCTCTGAGGGCTGAAATCGCCTTTTTGGAGACGTTATATGGCGCGAAGGAATAATCGGCACCACCGAGCAGTGAAAGATCGTTGAAGGAATCAGCCACAGCGAAAACGTCCGATCCAGAGTCTATTTTTTTCAATCCGGTT
The DNA here is from genome assembly GCA_016934535.1 of candidate division WOR-3 bacterium. Lineage (NCBI taxonomy): Bacteria > Pseudomonadati > Caldifarciminota > Caldifarciminota bacterium. The sequence goes on along the minus strand of JAFGSQ010000007.1, from coordinate 27,699 downwards.
AATTTGTTATGGCCGCAAGGAACTATATCGACGGCGACGTCCGAATGTGTGACGTAAAAATCATTTTTTTTATCTGAAGTTAAAAAGTCTAAAACCCTTTCGAATACTTTTTCGGGCGGTTCTCCAGAAATCCCGTTTTTCGTGAATATACTGACTGAAGAAAGGCGCCTGGCAAAATATTTGACTTTTCCGAGATTCATTTCTTTAAGTTTTTTTTCGAGACCTTTCACCTTGTTGGCGTAATTTTCTTCGGTCAATACTTTTTCCGTTGTTTTGTCGCTGAAAACGCAACCGGTTTCAAGAACGAGTCCTTCCAGGCAGTTAATAATTTTTCCAGGGACGCGATCTTTTACAAATCCGAGATCGTTGCCCGAACAAATGAAAATCCTGAAATTTGAGCCGAGTTCAAGAAATAAGCCGGTTATTTCTTCCGTAAGAGAGGCGTCTATCCCCCAGTTTTCGTCGAGTAGTGTCCCGTGAAGGTCGACTCCGAGAATGCGCTTAGACGGCATTTACTTTAAGAACGTCTTTTATCGCTTTCTCGAGAGCGGGTTTGGGCAAGGCGCCCATCGCCATTTGAGGTTTTTCGCCCCTGGGCACGAACAAAAGGGAAGGAATACTCTGTATTCCAAAAGCCGCGGCCAGTTCCTGCTGTTCTTCCGTGTCGACTGAATAGATGCTTATTTTTCCTTCGTACTCACGGGCTATTTCTTCAAGAACAGGTTTTAAAATTTTGCACGGTCCGCACCAATCGGCGTAGAAATCAACTATGCAGGGCAAAGGATTAATTGACAGGACATCGCCTTCTTTTTCGTAGTCGAAAACTTTAACCTTAAAAGTTTCTTTTGTCAGCCTTTCCATTTTTCCTCCGTTTTATCTGAAAAGTAATCGATCGGTTCCTTATGTCAAGGGTCAATCGGTGATACCGAGGCAAGTTCCGACGGACTTGGCACAATGGACGAGTTTGCCGCCGGGAGGAACCAGTTTCAGTCCGTTTATGGCTTCTTTCAAAGGGATAGCGACTATATCCTGGCCCCTGAGCGCCACCATTTTTCCGTATTCGTTTCTGTCTATCAGATCGGAGGCCTCCGTTCCGAACCTGGTAGAAAGGATTCTGTCAAAAGCGTTTGGAGATCCTCCCCTCTGAAGATGTCCCAGAACCGTGACTCTCGTCTCAAGCCCTGTGTTTTCAGTAATCTTTGCGGCTACGTAATTTCCCACGCCTCCGAGTCTTTTTGGGTCCGTTCTCGTCGGGTCCTGCCCCTTGACGACGAGTTCTTCGTTTTCGGCGTGAGCGCCTTCAGCGACTACTACAATACTGAATCTTTTCCCTTTTCTGCTCCTCGTTTTGACCTTGTCGAAAACAGCTTCCCATTGAAACGGTATCTCGGGAATGAGAATGATGTCTCCTCCGCCGGCGAGTCCAGCCTCGAGAGCTATCCAGCCGGCGTATCTGCCCATGACCTCTATTACCATGACTCTGTGGTGCGAAGAAGCAGTTGTGTGAAGCCTGTCTATTGCTTCCGTCGCTATGTCTACGGCCGTCATAAATCCGAAAGTTACGTCCGTGCCCTGCAAGTCGTTGTCTATTGTTTTAGGCACTCCGACAATGTTCATCCCCGCGTCCTGGAGTTTTTTTGCAATGTTCATCGTGCCGTCGCCTCCTATGGCGACAACAGCGTCGAGCTCCCACTTTTGGTAATTAAACAGTACCTGTTTGGAGGAGTCGGTCACGTTTACCTTGCCGTCAGGCATTGTCACAGGATAGCGGAAAGGGTCGGCCTTGTTTGAAGAACCGAGAATCGTGCCGCCGATGTTTATAATCCCTGAAACCGATTGTTCGTCCAGATCGATTTTTTTTGATTCTACGAAGCCCTCAAATCCGTCTTCTATACCGATTACTTTCATCCCTCGGAGGTTCATTGCCGATTTGGCGACCCCTCTTATGACAGCGTTCAGCCCCGGACAATCTCCCCCTCCTGTAAGAATCCCGATTTTCTTGGTATTTTCAGACATGATTCCTCCGTTATTTCACCTTGATATTTTTGAGGTAAAATTATAACATTAAGTCGCTGAAAAAAAACAGTTTAACTTCTGCGACTGAACAAAGGGAGGCTTTTGTGAAAATGATGCGCGTGTTTCTTGCGATTGCTCTTTTTGCGTCCGTTCTTTCGGCTGAAATGCTCCACAAGGACGGCGAAGTAATAGTCAAATTCAGGACTGATCTGAGAAATTCAGTCTCTTTCGAATCGGACAATACGTTCCTCAGAAGCGGTTACGCTTCTCTTGACGCCGTTTTCACCGAGCATCAGGTACAATCATTCCGACAGCTCATTCCGGATTATGACAACACGAAAAACATCGATTACGGCCTCGACATGATCTATGTTTTCGTCTGTTCATCTGACCAGATGGCGATGTCGTCAGTAAACGCATTCAGATCTTGTGCCGAAGTCGAATTCGCTGAACCAAACTATAGAATGGAAGCTTTTACTAACAAACACAGCACCGGATGGGAGCCTTTCCTCACTCCTAACGATCCTTACTACACATATCAGTGGTTTCTTCCTAAGATAAGCGCCTCCGCGGCGTGGGACATTCAGACCGGCAGTCACGGCAAGATAGTCGCCATAGTAGACGACGCGGTTGAAATGGGTCACGAAGACCTGTCTCCGAACTATATGACCGGATACGATTACGCAGACATGGACAGCGATCCCACTCCGCCGAACACGAGCGAAAGCCACGGGACTCACTGCTCGGGCTGCGCCGCCGCCAAAGGAAACAACGGAACCGGAGTCGCTTCGATAGGATTCAACATAGGCTTGATAGGCGTCAGAACCCAGCTTTATACGACCGCTCTCACGCAGGGTATCTATTTCGCATCTCAGAACGGCGCCGACGCTCTGTCTATGAGCTGGGGCGGGTATTCTCCAAGCTCCTCAATAGAATCTGCCATCAACGACGCCTTCAATAACTACGACGTCATCGCATTCGCCGCGGCGGCGAACGACAACGTCAGCACTCCCGTTTATCCGGCATATTACTCCAATGTCATAGCTGTCGCCGCAACAAATTCGAATGACCAAAAAGCGAGCTTTTCCAACTACGGAACGTGGGTAGATATCTCCGCCCCAGGCACAAACATATACTCTACTGTACCTTTTAGTCAGTATACATATATGGACGGAACTTCTATGGCGTGTCCGATTACGGCAGGCCTCGCCACTCTTGTCAGATGCCAGTTTCCATCCGAGACCAACACCCAGATAAGAGACAGGCTCTACAACTCCTGCGACCCTATGACTGGTTGTTCTTACTACAACAGCGGCTACATGGGCGCCGGAAGAATAAACGCCCAAGCCGCCCTTCAGGGAGGAGGAGGTCCGGGCGGAGACACGACAGAACTGATATACGACGACGGGACACCGACCAGCGGTTATTACTGGTCCGGCGCGGGAGCCGGTTCTGCCAACAGGATGACGATGCCCGCGACAAGAGGAACGTACAGACTCCTTTACGCAAAGATATATTTACAAACAAATAATAGCGGCAACAACAACTTCAACCTCAAAGTCTGGAACTGGACAGGAAGCCAGCCCGGCTCAGAAGCCGGATCCTGGACTGCTACAGGCGGCGTGGACAACCAGTGGAACCTCTGGAATATCTCATCTGCCAACATCCAGTACTCGTCAAACACTAACTTCGTCGTCGGAATGATATACGACGGCACCAATATGCCGGTTTACGGTTACGATTACGCAGACAACGGCAGAGCGTGGGACTACGACGCCGGATGGTCTTCATGGGACGAGACTTATTTCATGAGGGCGATAGTTGTCAATCTCTCGACTGGAATTGAGGAAGAGATCGGAAATGATGTATCAGTTTCTTCTCTCGGATTTTATTCTTCATCCCCTGTTTTCAGTGACAATTCGCTGATAAATTTCGAACTACCCTACGAAAGTCACACAAATATAAGTGTTTTCGACATGAGCGGCAGGCTTGTAAGAACGCTTGTCGACTCCCACCAGATGCCTGGAGTTAAGAGGATCAGCTTTGACGGCAGGGACGAAACAGGAAGCATTTTGCCTGGCGGGTCTTACATCGTCAATCTGACGACTTCGAAAGATTCAAGAAGTATTAGACTGGTCAAGATCAACTGAACAAAAAGGGAGGGGATTTCCCCTCCCTGAGTAAAAAATATGGAAGACAAAAAGATTTCTGAACTTGAGGCAAGAATCGCCGAACTTGAAAAACTGAGGAGCGAGTCGGAACTGTCGGAAAACGCGCTCTGGGAAAACGAAAAAAAATACAGAGTGCTTTTCGAATCCCTGCCTGACGGGCTTTTTCACATGATAGACGTCATTATTGACTGCAACTCACAGGCCTGCAGAATATTCGGACGCGGGAAGGAGGACATAATCGGATGCCTCCTTTCCGATTTCTCTCCTGATATTCAGCCCGGCGGCCGCAATTCAAAAGAGGCGATAGAGTCATTCATAGAACAGACCTTCAAAGACCGCTCCCAGAATTTCGACTGGCAGTTTTTAAAAAAAGACGGCTCCAAGATCTATTGCGAGGTCAGCCTAAACAGGATATTCATAGGCGGGGAGGACATCCTTCAGGCGATAATAAGAGACGTAACTGAAAGAAGGAATTTCATTGAACAGCTGAAAGCGAAAAACGAAGAACTGGAAAACATCAACCTGAAGCTCAAGGAAATTGTCAGATCTTCCAAAAAAGTGATTTTGCGCTCAAAACTCAACGAAATAGGAAAAGATCTTCTTTCCGAGATCGCGAAGAAAATGGCATCCGACGGAGGCAGTCTCTTTCTCGTGAAGGAAAATGGGCTCGTTCTTCTCGACGCGCTGGACAAAGGTCACACTCCGGACAAAATCCCTTTCCCTTTAAAAGAGGGCTCCATACTCGAAAGGGTCATGACAAAAAAAGAACCGGTTCTCATAAGCGACATTTCAGAGGAAAAAGAAATAAACGTCAGCGGATGGAAACACTACAAAAACAAATCCATCATGGTCTACCCTCTTTTCGACGAAAACGACGATTTGATAGGCATCATATCTTTGCACAACAAGCAGACTCCGCCCTTTACCAAAGTGGATCTCGAACTGGCTTCCCTCGTGGTTTCCAACACATGGAACGGCATCCTGGACCGGCATCATATTTGATAATTATTCAAAGACTTCAGAATCAGTAATTTCCGGTCCGGCAGCGGGAGAGTTCGGGAACTGTTTTTAGTATTTCCGAGACAGAAGACATCTCACCCGCTTTGACAAGCGAAATCAAAGCCAGACGGGTTGCTGTTCCTGAGAAAACAGGAAAAAATATACGCATTGATTCTATAATTCTCATTCTGTCCTGATAACTCGTCTGTATAAGTGCATTGTAAAGGGCGCTTGCCGAATCCCTCGACAGTTCAGGATGCAAAAATGAAGTTCTTAAAAATTTTCCAATCTTTTCCAGGTAATTTTCCGTCAGGCACATCACAAAAATATCCTCCAGTGATTTCGATCTGTCTTTTCTGTTTTGAATCTTGTCGGCAGCATCAAATATCTTGCTCAAAAGACGGGAACAATCATCCGATCCCCTTTCTTTGAACTTTTCCAATACAATCAGAGCCAGCAGCCTCGCCTTTCTGTCGCTGTCGGATATCTCTTCCGCAATTGCCTCGGCTTTACCGGCGTCTCTGTTATTAATCAGGTTTCTGACAAACTCGGCGTATGCTTCGGATCTTTCGTCGTGATTTTCAATGAGTTTCAGAATCCCGTAAACGTGATCCGACAATTCCAGCGCTTTCTTTCGGTATCCGTTTTCAAACATCCAGTCTTCGAGAAACAAAACCGCCTGGAACTTTTCGAACGGATCAGTTATCAGTTCAGAGACTTCGATTGCTTTGTCCACAAGGTCAACTTTGAGAAGACACGCCGCTATCTCCGAAAGCGCTCTCGATTTATGTTTTTCGCAGGATATCTGTCGAGTCATGTTTACGGCGGACAAAAAAATATTTTCAAACTCAGCTCTGCTTTTTTCCTTGTATGCAGAACATGCTATTTTTGCGTAAAGAACAGATACGCATGCTGTGTCTCCGGTTTTTCCGGCATAAAACAGAGCAGTCTGATAATCTTTCCTCTCGGCGAATTTCATGACGATTTGAGATATCGTCTCTTTTCTCAGCCAGTCCTGGGAAATTTCATTGAGAATTCCCTGCGCCTCTTCGGGTCCTGCCAAAAGCGCTGTTTTTTCAGACAGCTTTGAAAGAGATTCATCCCTTTCTATGTCATTTTCAATTTTTCTTACTATATCGAGGGCTTTGTCTTTTTCTCCGGTGAGGATAAAATGCAGAGCTATTTCGGTTCTCATCCGGCTTTTTTCGTAAGGCTCGGATATACTTTCCGATATGGCGATCGCGGAGCCGATGTCAGAATTTTCTATGAACATTTTTACTATAGATCCGAGAAGTCTCGCTTTGTCGTTGAATTCGTCGGGTTTTTCTATGTATTGATACGTCATCGTCTGATTCATCGACTTGACAAGATGGCCTGATATATCATTCAGCAATTCCGCTGTCGCAAAAGTTTCCTCTGAAAAACTTTTCTTGACGAGGTCGCCCGCCATCCGGACCAAAGCTTTTTCTACATCACCTGTTTTAGCCATGCCGCAGGCGATCAGTGACATCACCCTCATGTGCGCACTCGGATCGAGATTCATCTTCTTGAGAGCTTCAATCACAGAATCATAAAAAACGGCTCTTTTTCGCGAATCACTGAGTTCTTCTCCGGAACGGACAGTTTTAAGCAGAAGACCGATTTTTTCAATTTGCTCGATCAGGCAATCAAGTATTTCCAATGCGGTTTTTACGTCTCCTTTAATCAGAGCTTCTTTAAATTTTTCACCTGCTTCCCTTTTTTCCGCCTCCTCATCTTCGGGCGGAGGAGGGATTGCGTCATATTTGTCTTCCGTCTTGCTTGAATCCTTGGACATTTGAAAAAGCGTCTGAAATTTGTAACTGAAAAAAGGAATTTTGTCGGCGATTTCGTACGCTTTTTCCTTCGAACCTTTTTGATAAAGCCTTTTTGCAAGAAAAGCCAAAGCGCTGGATTTGTATATGTTGTCAGGCATGATGTTGGCGACATCCTCTGCTTTATCATTCATGTTTTTTTCCGACAGTTCTTTTGAAATTTCGGAAAGTGCGAACGATCTCATTTCGTGATCATCCGATGCAATTCTATCTAGAATGGAAAGTCCTTCTTCAAGCCTGGCCGACGAAACCTTTATCGCAATATCCGCAATTGTCTTGTTTTTAAGATAGACGTCTTCAATTTTTTCGCTTATCCGCAGAGCCTTGTTCAAAACCGAGTTGTCTTCCCGGGAATCTTTCATTTTTTCCGCGTAAGAAACCGCGGCGAATGACATCGCCGAATATTTTTCGTCCTTATCGTCAATACTTTCTGCTATGGATATGGCTTCGTCAATTTGACCTACAGAAGCTATTTTTTTGGAAACCAGAGAAAGAATTGAAGCTCTGCTTTTTATATCACCTGTCGACATCAAAATCCTGAGCGCTTTGGAAGGGTCTTCCGAATTCGCCAGAATCAGAGCTATCTCGGAATATTTCTGTGCTTTCTCTTCAGAGTCGTTTATTTTCTTCGTCAAGACGAGAGCTCCTTCTGCGTCTTTTGAGGAAATCATCTCGTCAATTACTCGAAGGGCGATCCTGTCTTTTTCATTTTTATCAATCGCTCCTATTGTCAAAAATTTCCACACGTCATCTGAAGAATGGACCAGAAGTATGAATGAAGCCCAGTAAGCCATGAATTTATCTGAAAAATAGAATCTCCAGTCTCCGGTGCCTTCCGACAGTCTGATGAAAACATCCTCGAACAATGATCCCAATGTCACATCGGTATTTTCTTTTCTCTTTCCTCGCGCAAGAACCAGCGACAGGGTCAGCAGGACCGTATAGCTGTAATAGGCCAAATCGTCCAATTTAGACATTTTTGAAAGAGCTGTTTGTACTTCACTCACTCCTTCTTTCAGAAATTGAGTAAAAACAGATGACTCGTTTTCTTTTTCCGTGTTTTTGGAATTGAAAAGCTCCTCGGAATACAGGAACAGAGACACCAAATTGCTTTCACAGAGTTCATTTCTGGGGTTCTTGCCGAGATTGTATTCAACGGCTTTTGATATCAATCCAAGAGGTATCGATAAGTCTGAAGTTTCATAATACATGTCCCATGCAAACGCTTTCAGCGTTTCAAGTTCGAATCCTTTCCCCGTTACAAAATCATTTGATATAGTGCACGCTCTGAATTTTAAGCAGAACTCGCGAAAATCCAAATCTATCGGCTTGGCTTTTTCAGACAAAAAACCGACGATTTTCGATTCAATTTTTCCAATTTGACAGGAGAATTCCACTCTGACGAACTCGGAGAACTTTCGGTTTGCGATTTCAACGAGCAATTCCCCTTTTTTGTCAAGACCTGTTTTTATGAGCCTGCCCAAACCTTTCGGCTTTTTTAATGCCGTATTTACCGCTATCCCGGTCAAAGCAGAAAGATCTTTTCCCCTCACGGGGAATCCACAGGCGGAAAGAGACAAAATTACCTTCGCCTCTACAGTCTCCGCCTCTTTCAAGCGCAGATGTTCGCATATCTTCATGCAGTATGATTCTGCGTCAAATGATTTTTGGCTGTCTCCCGACATCTCAAAAGCGGCACAAGCGATGATCATATCCGACGGCGAAATCTCTTCTGCTTTCGAGATGCTGTTTTTTATAAAATTTTTCGTTTCAGGATCCATTTTTTCAAGAATCTGCGAACAATCGCCTTTTCCCAAGTCTATTTCCAGGAAATCATTTTCACTCCATTTGCAGGCCCAGAATTTCAGCAGTTCGTTTTTCCTCGAAGATATGATGAATCTGAACCAGTCGCAGGGACAGGGAATGAATTTTGTTATTTCAGAATACTTTTCCGCACCGTCTATAACGAGCAGAATTCTTTCAGGATTATGAAAGCTGTTAATCGCGTTGAAGCGGTCCTGTATCTTCTGCGTTTTTTCGTATATTGTGTTTCCTCGGTCAAAACCTTTCAGTTCAAAAGCTGAATCAAGGCTGTCGGCAAAAAATTCCAAAAAATCCAAAGGATTGGATAATTTACGCAGGTTGTCGATATCGTATCTGAAAACTTTTTCACTTGTGCCGGCGCAGTTGCTTTCTTTGAAAAATCGGTCCAACAGAAAAGACTTTCCAGACCCCTCTTCTCCCGTGATGAGAAGGATTTTTTTACCGCTTTTTATAAAATCCGAGACTTTTATCTCTGCTTCCGCGGGTTTTTGCTCTGCTATTATTTTCTTTTCTGTTTGTTTCTTTCTCGGCATTAAAACTCCCGATTTTAAATAAACCCATATTATTACTTCGCATACGGAAAGTCAAAACAAGGAACCCTGGGAAACGTTTTCAGTCAAACCGCGCACGGCGCAGAAAAAAGAAAGCTTCGGTACAAAACGGAAAAATATTAATCTTGTCCTCTGTTAAAAAAAACCGCCTACGCTGACATAGAAATTCAATGTTTTCAGACTCTTGTCTCCGGCTTTTCTGTAATCAAAATCTATGGATAAATTCAAGTGTTCGGGATAAGATACGCTCCAGGGAATTCCGATTCCAGTTCCAACAGTCAATCCGTATCCGTAAGGTGAAAAACCATCGTATCCGAAATCCGTGTTGTATTTTATTTTCGAAAATCCGTTCAATACATGCAAATAAGGACCTTTGCCGGCAGCGGAAAGAGGATAAACAGCCAAATCAATTCCGAAAGTCCCTGACAGCACCTCAGACTTGGCTCCGTTTCCGAATGCTCTGCTTTCATAATACCTGTCGTATGAAATATTCGCCATTAAACCGATTGTAGTGTTCCTGTTCAGCCATGGAATGTAAATACCTGCCTTACCGGAAAGGCCGTAATTGTTCAAGCCTAGCAAAGATTTTTCATTGTCAATGCCGGTTTTAAAATCATCTTGATAATACGATCTCGAATATCCGATCCCGATTATGCCGTAATAACTCTTCACACTGAGATCTACATCCGAAAAAGGACTTGAACCCGCGTTAACTGTAAACGCGGAAAATAAAAAAATTGCTATATACCTCATTTTCTCCATCTCTTGAAAAATATTTATCAGACTTTGGTTTTATAGCAGATATGCTTTTCATTGGCAAGTTTGATATTTTTGGCCTTGAAGCCTGTGAAATGAAAATTAATGCGATTGAATAATTTCTCTTTCGTGTTAAAATAAATAAAATTGTAATAATTTGCTTTTCAATACATTTACATTCCGGAGGAACAATGTCGGACAAAAAAAGTGTAATGATGGACGGCAACACTGCCGCGGCGTATATCGCTCACGCTACCAATGAAGTTATAGCAATATATCCCATAACTCCTTCTTCCACCATGGGTGAACTTGCAGACGAATGGTCGGCTCAGAAGAAAACAAATATTTGGGGAAATATTCCCGTTGTGTCGGAACTTCAGTCCGAAGGAGGCGCAGCGGGCACAATTCACGGTTCTCTTTCAGCCGGAGCCTTGACGACAACTTTTACGGCTTCGCAGGGTCTTTTGCTCATGTTCCCGAACATGCTCAAAATTGCCGGAGAACTTTTACCGACAGTGTTTCACATAGCCGCGAGATCGGTTTCCTGTCAGGCGCTTTCGATTTTCGGCGATCACAGCGACGTAATGGCGGTCCGTTCTTCGGGATACGCTTTTCTTTTCTCTGCAAACCCTCAGGAATCAATGGACATGGCACTAATTGCTCAATCAGCTTCGCTGAAATCCAGAGTCCCTTTTCTTCACATATTTGACGGATTCAGAACTTCTCACGAGATCCAGAATGTCGATGAAGTCCCTTTTTCCGTAATAAGAGAAATGATAGACGAAAAAGACGTCGACGCTTTCAGAAAAAACGCTCTCAATCCCGAAAAACCTTTCATAAAAGGCACTTCGCAAAATCCGGACGTTTATTTTCAGGGAAGAGAAACAGTCAATCACTTTTACACGAAAATCCCTTCAATAGTTCAGGATACGATGGACAAGTTTTTCAAACTCACAGGGAGACAGTACAAACTGTTTGAATACATAGGCCATCCTGAAGCCGAAAGGCTTTTGGTAATATCCGGATCCGGAGCGGATGTCGCCGAAGAAACCGTCAAATATCTTTCAGACAGAAAAGAAAGAGTCGGTCTGATAAAAGTCAGACTATACAGACCTTTTGACAAAAAGATTCTTTTATCCGTTCTTCCCATCACTGTGAAATCCATAGCCGTACTCGACAGGACAAAAGAGCCCGGATCAGTCGGCGAACCGCTTTTCACAGATGTTTCGGCGGCGATTTGCGAGCTTTCTGAAAGCGGTGAAATGAAATTTTCAAAACCGAAAATATACGGAGGAAGATACGGTTTAAGCTCCAAGGAATTCACTCCAGCAATGGTAAAGGGCATCTTTCAGAATCTTGCCGAACCAAAACCTAAAAACCATTTCACTGTCGGAATAGTAGACGACGTGACCAATACCTCTTTGCTTTACAACCACGACTTTTCCATAGAACATGAAGGTTTCGAAGGCAAATTTTACGGCCTAGGATCGGACGGTACGGTCGGAGCCAACAAAAACAGCATAAAAATAATCGGAGAAAACACGTCATTTTTCGCCCAGGGATTTTTCGTTTACGACTCAAAAAAATCCGGGGCCGTCACCGTGAGTCATCTGAGATTCGGCCCAAAACCGATTTTGAGCCATTACCTGGTTCACAATCCTTCTTTCGTTGCGGTTCACAATCCCTCATTTCTCGACAAATACGACATCACCCAGGGCATAAAAAAAGGTGGCGTCTTGCTGCTCAACACTCCTTACGATAAAGACAACGTCTGGAATTCCCTCCCTTCAGAACTGCAATCCGACATAATAAAGAAAAATCTGAAGGTTTATGCAATCGACGCTATTTCCCTCGCAGAAAGAATCGGACTCGGAACAAGAATAAACACTATAATGCAGACCGCTTTTTTCGAAATATCAAAGATTCTGCCGAGAGAAAAATTCATCGCCGCGATCGAAGAAACCGTAAAAAAAACTTACGGATCAAAAGGCGAAAAAGTGGTCGAAATGAATATCAGCGCGATCAAATCAGCTATAGAGAATATATTCGAAGTCCAGATTCCCGGAAAAGTCACTTCTTCAAGAAAAAGGACTTTCAACATACCTGAAGAAGCTCCGGAGTATGTTAAAAAAGTAGCGATGAAAATATTCGAGATGAAAGGTGATGAAGTACCGGTCAGCGCAATGCCTTGCGACGGAACATTTCCCTGCGGAACGACCAAATACGAAAAAAGAAATATCGCTGTCGACATCCCCATCTGGGACCCTTCCTCCTGCCTGCAGTGCGCTACATGCTCTTTCGTCTGTCCTCACGCCGCCATCAGGGTCAAACTGTACGACAAGAGCTCAGCCGCCAAAGCCCCTTCGTCTTTCAGAAGCGTCCAGTCCAAACAGTCTCCTGACATGCTTTGGACCGTTCAGGTTGCTCCCGAAGACTGCACCGGTTGCGGTCTTTGCATCGAAAGTTGCCCCGGAAGACGTAAAGACGAAAAAGGAAACAGAACGGAATACAGGACAATTGAATTTGAAAAACTTATAAAACACAGAGAAGCGGAGAAAGCCAATTTCGAATTTTTCCTCTCCATACCTGAAACAGACGAAAAATTCATTGACAGAAGTTCCCTAAAAGGCACACAGCTTCTTCCGACGATGTTCGAGTTTTCCGGAGCTTGCGCCGGATGCGGAGAAACTCCTTACATAAAACTTATCACTCAGCTATACGGAGACAGATCGCTTATAGCAAACGCGACCGGATGTTCGTCAATATACGGAGGCAATTTGCCCACCACACCTTACACAGTCAGGAACGACGGAAGAGGCCCGTCCTGGAGTAATTCGCTCTTCGAAGACAACGCAGAGTTCGGATACGGAATGTTCCTCGCATCGGACAAACTCAGAGAGACTGCTTTTGAACTTGCCGGCGACATGATAAAAGAGAACCACTCACTCAAGGAGATTCTCAAGAACGTTATTGAAGAAAAACAGGAAAATCAGATTAGCATCGAATTGGTAAGGGATTATATTTCGCAACTCCGCAGGCTTCTCCCCGAATATGACGACGACAGGAGCAACAGGCTTTACGGACTTCTCGATTATTTCGTAAAAAAATCCGTCTGGATCTTCGGTGGTGACGGCTGGGCATACGATATAGGTTACGGCGGTCTCGATCACGTTCTCGCCAGCGGAAGAAACGTCAACGTTTTGGTTCTCGACACGGAAGTTTATTCGAACACCGGCGGACAGATGTCAAAAGCAACACCTCTGGGCGCAACGGCGAGATTCGCCGCGGCGGGGAAACCTCTCCCCAAAAAGGATCTCGGTCTTCTGGCGATGAGCTACGGTTACATTTACGTTGCTCAGGTAGCGATGCTGGCCAACTATAATCAGACGATAAAAGCAGTTACTGAAGCCGAGAGCTACCCCGGTCCTTCGCTCGTGATAGCTTATTCTCACTGCATTAACCACGGAATTGACATGAGGAAAGCGAGACAAGCTCAATTGAACGCAGTCAATTCAGGTTACTGGATCTTATACAGATACAATCCTTCCCTTTGCGATCAGAAGAAAAACCCGCTTGTAATTGACGCCCCCAAAGAAATAAAAATTCCGTTTGAAGAATACGCATACAACGAAAACAGATACCGCTCACTGAAAACGACAATGCCGGATCGGGCGAAATTGCTCCTCGACAAAGCTCAGGAGGCCGTGACCCGCAGATACAATTACTATAAAAAACTTGAAGGACTCGACGTCTGCTGATTTCATAATAAAAAAAGCCGGCGGTTATATTTGCCGTCGGCTTTTTTTCTTTTTTTGCTTAAACGGGCCCCTTTCAGAATACGGAGCTGATTCTTCGCGCTGCCGCTTCAAGAAATTCCTTGTCTTCACCGCCGAAAGCTTTTTCAGAATGAGAATCTATGTCAAGCTCGGCCGCGATGATTCCTTCTTTGTAAACAGGCACCACTATTTCTGATTTAACATATGAGCTGCAGCTAAGGTAATTTTCTTCCAAATCCACGTTGTCAATGATTAGTGTTCTTTTTTCCTGGATTGCGCGACCGCACACTCCTTTTCCACAAGGAATCATTTTATGTTCGGTCGGCGCTCCTTTGAAAGGACCCAATTTCAGTGAATTGTCGTTCTGAGCTACGTAAAAACCCACCCAATTGTAATTCGGAAATGTTTCCGACAGAAGACAGCATATTTCTTCCAGTTTTTCGTCCCTGGTCGCTTCCTCAGACAATATTTTTTCAATTTTCACCAGTGCGCAATAAAAATCTTCCCTCATGATATTCTCCTTCTCTTTGAGCAATGATAGCTTCTTTTGCCGATTTTTGTCAAAATCAGCTCTTTTTCGTTTTTCTTATGCCTTTCTTGACAGTAAAATCAGATAATGCTGCAACCAGAGACAAATTAATTGAGACAATCGATAACCGATCCGTACAAAAATATCAATACGATTCGCGACCTGTTCCTTTGTTCGGTCTGCCGTCATGAGAGCAATACCGCATACGTCCATTATAAAGAGTACAGAATAAAAGAGTTTTCATACGGCGAGATTCGCCGCCGGGTTTTCAGAATTGCCGGTTATCTTGATTCTCTTGGATATAAAAAGGGAGATAAAATCATTTTGTGCGCGGAAAATTCCCCTCAGTGGATTTCTCTTTTTTTCGCTTGTTCGATTTCCGGTATAATAATTGTTCCTCTTGATCATTCAATGGATGAAAATTATATTTTAAAAATTTCAAAACTGACCCAGGCAAAAACTGTTTTCTGTTCAAGAAAAAAATTGTTTTCACTGAGCCGATTAAAACCGCTGATTATCGAATATATTTTTTCATTGAAGGGATTTTCCGATTTTAATCCCGTCTTACCTGTTCTGCCTGCCGACATACTTGAAATCGTTTTTACTTCAGGAACCACTTCCCTGCCCAAAGGAGTCATGATATCGAATAAAAACCTGGCTTCCGACGTACTCTCAATGATTGAAACAGTACCGTTTTCGGCAAGCAATACATTTTTATCCATGTTGCCTTTGAGCCACCTTTTCGAACAAAATGTCGGTGCTCTGATACCTTTTTTTCTTGGTTGCAAGGTAATTTTCACACATTCCATAAAACCTTCTGTTCTGCAAAAAGCTTTAACCGAAGAAAAAGTAACAGCTATGGCGACTGTTCCAGCTTACATGAAAATATTCAAAGAAAATATTGAAAACAGAATACAGAGCGACTCGCAGAAAAAACTTTTCTTTTCCATCATGAAAATATTCGACAAACTTCCCCGTTCAATGAGAAAGATAATTTTCAGAAGCATTACAGATAAATTCGGATCTTTAGAATGGCTTTTATCCGGCGGAGCCCCTCTCGATGAGAGCACTGAAATGTTTTGGGACCGTCTCGGAGTCAGAGTCATACAGGGATACGGAATCACAGAAGCCTCTCCAATAATATCGTGCAACAGACCCGGTGAAAAAAAAATCGGATCGGTGGGTAAGGCTTTGCCGGATATAAAAGTAAAAATAATAACTTCAGGTGAGATTTTAGTGAGAGGAGACAATGTTTTCTCCGGATATTTCAACGATCCCGAAAAAACCCGTTTGTCTTTTGAGGGAGCCTGGTTCAAAACAAACGATCTCGGATATTTCGATCAGGAAGGATTTCTTCATATAACGGGCCGTAAAAACAATGTGATAGTGACTCAGTCCGGCATGAATGTATTCCCAGAAGATTTAGAAAGCATTGTCAATAAAGAAAACGGAGTCATGGAATCGTGTGTTTTCGGTCAGATATCCGGCGGCGAACAGATAATTACCGCCGTAGTAGTATTCGCCGAAGGATTTTCCGCTTCCTTGATCGGTTTAAAAACATCCGTGAATTCCAAGCTGATGCCTCATCAAACAATTCAAAAAATGATTTCTATGAATTATGCTGACATTCCTCGAACATATTCCATGAAAATCAAAAGGAAGGAATTGATTGAAAAAGTGTCTGAAGGCGGTCCGCCTGATCCTTCCCCCACCGCTGAAGACAGATTTTCTGAGATCCTGTCCCGTTTATTGTCGGGAAATGAAGGCAAAATAACCGATGAAACTGTTTTGTCTGAAACAGGTATGGACTCGCTTCGTTTTTTAGAATTTATTTGCGCTCTGGAGCAGGAATTCAATCTAAACATTGACGAAGGCTCTTTGAAAAAAGGAACAACGGTTAAAACGCTTAAAGACTTAATCGAAGCAGGAAATTTCGAAGAAAAAACCGGGAATGGTTTATTATCACGATACCGCTCAAGACCCGCGCGATTTATCGGTTTATTACTTAATCTCATGAGTGAGTTCTTTTTGAAATTCTATTTCAGAATTAAAATAGAAGGCCGAAAACACATCGGGAATTTGAACGAACCGGTGATTTTTGTCTCTAACCACCTCAGCCACCTCGATACACCTGCCATATTTTACGGGATTGGATATAAACTAAAAATGAAAACAGCGACAGCCGGGGCAAAAGATTATTTCTTCGACAAAAAAAGCGGCTTTTTAAGAAAAATTTTTCGCATTTATTCTGTTCTGGCGTACAACATTTTCCCGTTTTCCAGAGAGGGCTCGGTTAGAGATAATCTTGAATATATTGGCAAACTGTTAGACAAAAATTACAGCGTGATTTTATTCCCCGAAGGGACAAGGACCTCGAAGGTCAAAAAATTCAAAGCAGGAACAGGATTTTTTTCCGTTGCCCTTGAAGCCCCAATAGTGCCAGTGAAAATCGAAGGAACCGACAAAGTACTCCCAAAAGGCAGACTTTTTCCTGCCAGAGGAGAAATTAAAGTCAAATTCGGGAAAAAAATGCTGTTCGATCGAAACATCCATTATTCTGAAATTACAAAATATGTCGAAAAAACAATAAGAAACATGTGAGGAGGACACTATGGGGCTGTATAGGCTGAAATTCGGATACAGAAAACTGTTAAAACCTTTTGCCAAATACCCCATAAATCCTGACACTCTGGCTTACGCCGCTCTCGTTATTTCTGCGGGGACTCCTTTGTTGTACTTTTTCTCAGGCTCGTTTCATTATCTGCTCCTTTTTGCCGTTGCCGCAGTTTTCATAAGAATGACGCTGAACACATTAGACGGTGTAATTGCCATAGAGAAAAATTTATTGTCGGCAAAAGGAGATATAATAAATGCTTTTCCGGACAGATATTCGGACATTTTTCTTTTTGCGGGAATTTCATTTTCTCCTCTTTGCAACACCAAATTAGGTCTTCTTGCAACAATCACTGTTCTATTGGTGAGTTATTCGGGAATTCTCGGAAAGGCAGTCGGGTTTTCATGGCAGAACAACGGACCCCTGGGCAAAGTTGACAGGCTGATTGCATTGATGATCTTTACAACCGCCCAGTACATATTCTATGTCTTTGACCTCGGTTTGCCTGAAATCATGAAAGTCAGGATTACGACAATGGATTTATTCTGGATCTGGTGTATAGCCGGTTCTCAAATAACTGTTTTTAACAGACTCAGAAACCTTTTCAAAGAAATCTCCTCAGCAAAGGAGATAAAATGAAAACAAGATATAAAATTATGCGCTTTGCCGCCCGCTCATTCGGCAGAATCAGCAAAGGAATCGACATGAGCTTCAGATACGGCCTGACTTCCGGAGAAATGCTCCAATACATTTACGCAAACAAACCTCACGGAAATTTCATTATAGGGAAAATGATTGACAGGTATTATCTGGAAAACCAGGGATGGAAGGCGATAAGGCAAAGAAAAAATAACTTGAAATCTTATCTCAAAGATATAATAGAAAGAAAGCGGCAAAAGGGGGACCCGGTAATCATTCTCGATGTGGCTTCAGGACCAGCCGGATATCTGATTGAGACGATGACGGAATCAGGGGAAAACGGAGTACAGGTTATATGCTCCGACATAGACGTCAGATGGCTCGCAAAAGGTAAAAAATCCGCTTTGGACAAAGGTTTGAAAAACATCACTTTCATCGAAGGCGACGCTTTTCGCAGAGAACATTTGAAAAGAATCAAACCAACGCCTAATGTAGTGGTTTCTTCTGGATTTTATGATTGGATATTGAGCGACGAGTCGGTGAAAAATTCACTTAATCTGATCTATGATCTGCTTCCTGAAAACGGCGAAATCATTTTTACGAACCAATGCGGCCATCTTCAGATGGAGATGGTTTCAGAAGTGTTTCTCGACTTCAACAGAAAACCTCTGCGAATGAAAATACGTTCCCCGAAAGAAATCAATTCCTGGGCGGAAAAAGCCGGATTTAAAAATATAACATATACGACGGACTCATTGAATCTGTATTCTGTAAGCAGAGGTTTTAAATGAATAAAATTATTCTCATTTACGACACGTGGACCCGCAATACCGAAAAAATCGCCAAAATTGTTTCGGCGACGGCCGAATGCGTCATTTTTAAAGTTGACGACTCTCCGAAGGATCTTAGCGGGTATGATTTGATTCTGGTGGGTTCTCCGGTTATGAGAGCAAGTCCAACGAAAAAAATCCTGAATTTTCTTGAAGATTTCCAGGCCCCCCCTTACTTCGCTTTATTTTTAACTTACGGTATGCCTCTTTGGGGCCAGATTTCTTCAATAATCTGTTTCAGGAAGATGCGTAAAACACTGACAAAAAAAAGAAGCACTCACCTTGAGTCATTTTCATGCCCGGGTTTTCACTCAAAATACAAAACTTACTTAAAAAGGCCCGACGAAAGGGATTTCAGAAATGCGATCTCGTTCGCAAAATCAGTCATTATAAAATTCACTCGAATATCAGGACATAATAATAAAAAATAACTATTATCCTTGTCGCACTGTCGATCCTGTCCAACACCCCTCCGTGTCCCGGAACCAGATTCCCGCTGTCTTTTGACCCGAAAGCCCTTTTGACTGTCGACTCGGTCAGATCTCCGAGTATACCTCCGACACCAATGACGAAAGACAGTACGGCCAGAGACCTGAAACTGAACTCCATGACTGCAAATCTGCTGATCCATATCCCTATGCCTGCGCCGAGAATATTTCCTGTCACCCCCGCAAATGTTTTGTTAGGGCTTATGTTTTTGGCAATTGTATATTTGTCCAAAAAATGTATTCGCTTAAAAAATCCTCCTATGACAAAGGCAAACACATCACTGAATATTATAGAAAATCCCAACAGAATAAGCATGTTGAGACCGTTTTCCATATAGCCGGTAAGAATAAAATGGGAGAGAGAAAAATTGATCCAGATATTTGCGAAAAGAGCGTATGAAACATTTTTAAACGCGTCTTTTCCTTCGTTCATACAGACTGGTATGAAAGACAGCACAGTGAAATATATTACGGGAAGCGAATAGAAATACGGCTCCAGCCGGAAGGCTATAATTGTTGTCAAACCGGCGAGAATGACCGAAACGATGTGATAATATATAGGTATTCCGGACATTTTTCTGAATTCACACAGGGACAAATACATTACAATAAATAGAAAAATCAGTGAAAACACTCCGGAAATAAAAATCGCGGCAAGATATAACGGCGCGATGAAAAAAAATGCGTAATATCTTTTCCAGATATTGCTGGCAAAAATACCTTTTATATTGTGAAGATTGAAAACGATTACAAGAGGAAAAGTAAATACAAAAACGAAAAATAATCTTATGACAACCGGAGAAAAAAGAGGATTGTCTAAAGGATTGTTGATCGCATTCAAAAACGTTCTCCAGCCTGGCAATTACAATCTTCTTCAGGTTCCTTCATAATTACGATCTCTTTCAAAATCGGAGGTTGTCCTGTAACGCAAAATAGAACATTGCCATTTAAACACTTTTTAATAACGAACTCAAATCAAATAAACCGATCTATCCAAAACATTCTTTCTTCTCAAAATTGACCTTCTGTCTGATTGCCTGATAGAATCACTTGATTTTTATGAAAATAACTACTCATACATCGGTTCACTCTTTTTTCAAACCTTACATACCGGTCATGATCCCCGCCTTTCTTCTGGTCGCAATAGGCATAACAGCCGAACTATACATTCCAATGATGACTCAAAAAGCCATCGATTCAGGCATTGGGAGATCCGATACAAGATTCACTGCTATTTGCGGCGCGGGGATAATACTACTCGCCTTTATAAGAGCGCTTTTTCAGAATTTCGCCAACATCCTTTTCACCGGCGCAAGCTCCAAAGTGACTAAAGATCTGCGCTCCGCGATTTTCAGGCATGTGTTTTCACTGGAATTTTCACGGATAGACAAGCTTCAAACAGGCAGACTGATGACGAGAATATACAGCGACACTTCGCAGATACGAAGGCTCAGTTCTTTCGGCTTCAGAATGATGTTTCAGGGGATACTGCTCGTTGTCGGCAGTAACTTTATGATCTTCAGAATAGACGTCAAAATCGGCTTCCTGGTCCTGCTTTTGACTCTCGTCAACGCGGCTTTTTTCACTTTTTTCTCATTTTCCGCGAGGAAGATGTTCCTCCGTGTCCAAAACCAGCTCGGAAGGCTAAACTCGACAATACAGCAGAATTTTGCGGGAATAAGCGTCGTTAAAATATTTTCTGCCGAAGAAAAAGAAACGGAGAATTTCGACGAAGAATCCGAAAAGCTAAAAAACCTTTCGATAAAAGTCGGCAGGCTTATGGCGACGGCTTTTCCTCTTTTCATGCTTGTAATAAATTTAGGCATTCTTCTGATTCTTCAGATAGGAGGAACCCAGGTCGTAGGCGGAAAACTCGCTCTGGGGAACCTCGTCGCTCTGACCAATTACCTGTTCATGATAATGTTTCCTCTCATGATGCTCGGCATGTCCATGACTATTTTTGCTCAAGCGAGCGCTTCATCACAGAGGATAAAAGAGATACTCACCATACCCCGGGACGACAGACAGATCAATCCTTCTTCTTCGATAACAGGGGGTTCAGTTAAAATCAGAGGAATGACTTTTTCTCACGACAAAAACTCTCCCCTTCTGAAAGACCTCAATCTTGATATCCGGAAAGGAGAGACTCTCGGCGTCATAGGCCTGACAGGTTCCGGCAAGACAACGCTTTTGAATCTCGTGGCAGGATTTTACTTTCCGGACGAAGGATCCGTCGAAATTGACGGTTTCGCGACTGCGGAAATACCCAAAAACGAGTTCCGTGATAAAATCTCCGTCGTCTTTCAAAATCCTGCAATCTTTAAAATGACAGTCAGGGAAAACATTCTGTTTGATTCAGACGGTATCTCAAACGATGAACTCGACGAGATATCAGACATCTCTGAACTAAACGACTTCATTAAAACGAGTGACGAAGGATTCAATCAAGAAATCATGCCTCGGGGAGTCAACATATCAGGGGGACAGAGACAGAGAATCGCCATTGCCAGGGCTCTCGTTTCAAACAAACCTTTGCTCCTTTTAGACGATTCTTTCAGCTCTCTCGACAGGATAACAGAATCAAGGCTTCTAGACAAACTTCTCAGATACAGATCCGGCATGACAACGGTGATTGTGTCCCAGAAAATCTCTTCAATCAAGAAGGCAGACAGAATAGCTTTTCTCAGCGACGGAAAGATTATATCAGTCGGAAATCATTCGGAGATGCTCGAAAACTGCGAACTCTACAAAGAAGTTTACACATCTCAGGGATACGAAACATGAGAGGTCAACGGGCTAAAATTGAAAAACCAAGAAATGTAAAAAGCGCCTTGATGATACTTTTTTCAAATCTTCTTCCTTATAAATTCAGACTCGCCGCCGCTTTAATCCTGGTTCTTGCCACCGGGCTCATATCTCTTATCACCCCTTATTTTATAAAAATAGCAATAGATCAGTACATTCAAAATGGAGATCTCGAAGGCCTGAAAAGCCTTTCGGCGGTATTTTTGACCTTTATAATTCTCCAGTTGATTTTCAGCTACTTAAGGTCGGTCGAAATGGTGACAATCTCACAGAGCGTTCTCAAGGACATCCGCGTGAGAATATTCTCTCACGTTCAGAAACTCGTCTTCGATATTCTCGACAAAATGAAAAAAGGCGACGTACTTTCGAGAATAAGCAACGACGTTGAAAACGTGAATCATTTCCTTTCACAGGGATTTTCTGAGATTTTAAGCAACGTTATCTTTGTCGCCGGCACGATAGTCGCCATGTTTTTCATAAGCTGGAAACTCGCCTTTCTCGCCCTGTCAATGATACCTCTTATTCTAATCGTCACTTTTATCGTAGCCAAAATGACAAGAAAAATATTCAGGGAAAACCAGGCCATAGCAGGCGAGATGAGCTCTTTTCTTGAAGAAAATTTGAGCGGTATAAAAACGATAATATCTTTCGGAAAAGAAAGGGAATACATTGACAAGTTCGAAAAGATAAACATAAAGGCTCGGAAAGTTGAGTACAGATCCGAACTTATATCTCTCATCCTGCCTCCGACACTTCACGCTTTGGGAGCGGCGAGTATCGGGATTATAATACTCGGAGGAAGCGTTCTCGTAATCAACGGGCAGGCGACGATAGGCGCTTTGGCCGGAATAATCGCTTACACACGGCGTTTTTTCCAGCCTTTCAGGGCTATCGCTGAATTGTACAATCAAATGCAGTCGGCAATGGCGAGTTCCGAAAGAATCGGCGAGGTATTGAGCCGGGAGACTGAAGATTATTCCCCGGACTTGCCCGAGACAAAACCGATTGACGCGCGTTTAGATTTCAAAAAAGTTGGTTTCTCATACACGGAAGGGACGGATGTTCTTAAAGATATAAATTTCACTGTTGAGAGCGGCAAAACAGTGGCTCTCGTGGGACCTACCGGCGCAGGAAAAACGACGATAGTAAAACTCATATCAAGATTCTACGACCCAGTCAGGGGTGTGATTGAATTCGACGGAAAAAACATTTCATCAATACCTCTCAAGCATTACAGAGACAATTTCAGCGTAGTCTTGCAGGAACCGTTCATTTTTTCGAGATCTATCCTCGAAAACATCAGATACGGAAGACGCGAAGCGACTTTTGAAGAAGTCCAACTAGCCGCCGATACAGCCGGAATAAAAAATTTCATTGAAAATCTCCCCGAAAAATACGAAACCGTCATTTCAGAGGACTCGACAAACATAAGCGCGGGACAGAGACAGCTTATTTCGATAGCGAGAGCGCTGCTCTCCGACAGGAGAATTCTGATTCTCGACGAAGCGACGAGTAATGTTGACACATGGACTGAAAAGACCATTCAGGAAGCCGTTTCGCACATCAGCCGCAAAAAAACCTCCATTGTCATCGCGCACAGGCTTTCGACAATAAAAAATGCCGATTACATACTCGTCATTGACAAAAACAGAATAATTGAAAAAGGCACACACGACGAACTTATGGACAAGAAAGGTTATTACCACGAAATGTACGTTACCGGACTTTAATGGAGGAGTAATGACAAAGATTGGTTTTTTTCTCGTGACGATTACCGTCTTTTTATTATTGGATTCGGATTTACCCTTGGATCCTGAATCGATAAATCCGTTCGATGAATCTTACCTGGAGATCATGAGAACAGACGTTGAACAGCTTAAAGCAAAGGCGCTTGAATATTACAGAGAAGGCGATTTCGCGGCATCAGCCAGACATTACATTTCCGCTCTGTCGCGCAACGTAGACGATGCAGTCAATTTGTATAATTTAGCCTGCTGTTACGGACTGCTCGGAGAGCCCGAATTAGCCGCAAAATACCTTGAACTGTCTGTCAGCGCCGGTTTCAAGGATGTAAATCTCATTCTCGAAGACAGTGATTTTGAGAAAGTGAAATACGACGCATATTTCCTTGAAATCAGGGATTCTCTCATTCACTCTATCGACAGTACGGTCAATTCCGAAGGCGGTCAGCTTTGGTTCGAAACGAATGTTTACTTGGACGCGCGCGTGAGTTATCCCCCGGATTTTGACCCGGATGAAAAAGCCAATCTTATCATCGGCCTTCATGGCTACGGAAGTAATCCTGAAAGATTTCTAAGGCTGATTGACAGATTCCAAAACAATGATTTTATTTTTTTGTGCCTGAGAGCTCCATACTTGGCATATCCGGGAAATGAACCCGGTTACGGATGGTTTCTCTGGAACGATTCAGATCCCAGTTATTGGGAAAAAACAGCAAAAACAAGCGTGGCGTATGTGTGCTCGGCCGCAGAAAAGATGAATTCGTACTACAACATAGACAAAACTTTTTTGTTAGGATTTTCACAGGGATGCGCTTTGGCTTACATGACCGGTCTTAAAAATCCCGTGCTTTTTGACGGGATTATCTGTTTTGGCGGCTGGCTGGACACTTCATGGGTCACGCTTGAAGATATTTCGAAAGCAAAAGGAAATCTGAAAGTATTTATCGGTCACGGATTGAATGACGGAGTCGTCGACATTGAAAGTTCAAGAGAAGCCTTTGAAATTCTCAGATCATCCGGTTCAGATGTATTTCTTTATGAATTCGACGGGTCGCACTCCGTGCCTCAAGAAGCAATATTTCAAGCTGAATCCTGGATTTTAAAAGAATAAACTCGCAGACATCAAATCCGAATAATCACGCCGGCTGAAATATAATTGACGAGAGCGAAACTGTACACTTCGTCATTGTCAGCTCCTCCCTCGAGTATCCTGTAACCTGCTTTCAGTCCTATGTCGGGATTCACAGAATACACTGCTCCGACAAATATATCTTCCGCCCTGCCCTGAGGCGCCGCCAAAGCGTCTCCGTCAAGCAACAGGGAAAATCCATTGGTAAGCAAATACTGAATATTGAAATTCACAAGAGGAACAAAGCCGGTGTTTTTTTTACTTGTTGTTGTAAGGCCGTTTGTCAGCCTTATCTCTGCGTCTCTGATTTTACCTGTTATACCAGCTCCCGCCGAAAACCTGCCTCTGTCATAAAACATGTACCTGTATGTGAATCTGTATGAATCAAATCTGTAATCTGCCGTCACATTGTCGTCCGATTCAAACAAAATCCCTTCGAAAAATATGTCGCGACTGAGTATGCCTCTTGATTTGATCCTTAAAGGAGCGGCCAGAACTGAAACCAAGTGTCTGTTTCCGAAGGATTTTGAAAACCTCCCCCTTACAAAAAAAACAGCGTCGGGTGAAAGATCGTCTTTCAGCGAAAACAGCGTGCCTGTGGTTCCCGGAATTCTGACGTCGTTGTATCCTGTGAAGGCAAAACCTGTCTCAAAATCAATTTCGAATTGACAATAGCAATTTTCAGATCCCGGAAAAAGAAATATAGCGATTATAAGAATAAATATACTCCATTTCATCATTTCATCTCCTTTTTATCGGCCCGTATGACTTTTTGCATTAATTAAAATACCAGAACAATCACATTGACGCAAACACGGAAAATTTACCGGTCCTTTATCCTTTTTCCTTGCATAAAACATCTTTTTAGTTATATTTAATAAAAAGTAAAAAACACCCAACGTGGAGGTTTTATGTTACCGCTTTTAATTTCATTGATTTCGATATTCCAGTCAACTCTTCCCAACGGCTTGAGAATAGTTCTCGAAGAAGACCATTCCTCGCCCATAACTACAGTAAATATTTTTGTTGACATCGGTTCGGTTTACGAAGGGATTAACACCGGAAGAGGGCTCTCTCACTTCTGCGAACACGTCGTCAGCGGAGGCACGACGTTATTCAGGACCGAATCGGAATACGACGAAATGGAAAAACGTTGGGGTTCGCACTCCAACGCCTATACATCCTGGGAGGTGACCTGTTATCACCAAACGATTCCCTCCAAATATTCCGATTCGACAACTATGGTGCTTTTGGAACAGGTTTTTTCGTGCGCATTCGACTCTTTCGAAACAACCAGGGAACACGGAGTCATTCACCACGAGATACTGACTTCAGACACTCCGGACGAAAGGGTCTGGGACGCCGCTTTTTTGTTCTTTTTCGGCAGTCATCCCTTGTCAGTGCCGATTTTAGGTCTTGAAGACGCGATGCTCGCGATATCGGAAGAAGACCTGAAAAATTTTTACGAAGCGCACTATTGCCCTTCGAACGCCGTCCTCGTGGCTGTCGGAGATTTCAACACAGCCGACCTTTACGAATTTATTTTGAAGGAATCCGAAAAATTTCCGTCAAAATCCTACGAACCTTCTTTTGTTCCTCAGACGACTCAATACACTTACCCGAGATACGACACATTTTACGACGAAATCCCCCACCCCCTTGTATACATGATATGGAACGGAGCGCAGAAAAACACGCTCGACTATACTGTCCTTTCCGTTATGTCCCAGTATCTGACCGGAGGACAGGCTTCATACCTAAAAAATATCCTTGTTGAAGACAGAGAGCTGGCTTTCGAAGTTTGGAGCTACAACATGGGTCTGAGAAGGGCGACCGGAGCTTTCATGATATCTTCTGCG
Organism: candidate division WOR-3 bacterium; assembly: GCA_016934535.1. Classification (NCBI taxonomy): domain Bacteria; kingdom Pseudomonadati; phylum Caldifarciminota; species Caldifarciminota bacterium. Next base: position 1,118 of record JAFGSQ010000007.1, on the reverse strand, counting down.
TGTCAGGATCCCATAAAACTTGATGAATCCGTGAGAGTAATACAGTTCGAGATTGACAAAATAGCGAAAGGTGAAATCGACGAAGCGAGATTTCTCCGCACAAAAAATTTGATAAGGTACGGCCTTTTGGAAGAATGGTCTGCCGGCACAAAATCCCAGTTGATGGGAGACGGGATGCTGACTGCGAACGACCCCCTTTATTTTCAAAACAGCATGGATCAACTTTCTATAATAACGGCGAAAGATCTTTCGGAGGCAGCTTCGAGAATGCTTTCGTCGTCGAGAAGGCAGACATTTTTCTCTTTTCCTTCCGAGTACGAGGATGAGATCAGTCCGAACGAAAGATTCGCCGGACGGATTCCGTTTATTCTTTTCCAGACGCAGAGCTATCCTGCTGTTCTTTCACAGAAAAACCCCGGTTCACTCTACGTCAGCATGCAAATAGCTTTTGGCGGAGGAAAATCCATAGACCCGGCGGGACTCGAAGGAGCGACCAGGATTATTTCTGAAGTTCTCGTTCTCAGGACTACGGCGATGAACTACGACAAGATCAATGAAAAAATGGACGAACTCGGGATTTCGAGAAGAGCTCAGTGTTCAGACAATCACTTTTACATAAATTTCGATTTTCCTCTCGAAAATTTTGACGAAGCGATGAAACTTATAGGCGAAGCTCTGTCAAAACCCGACTTTTCTGACGAAGCCGTAAAAGACGCTAAGAATGAATTGATATTTGAACTTGCCCAGAACGCGACAAACCCCAATTACCTTCACGGAAAATTCTTCAGAACACGCTTTTACCCTCCCAATTTGCACAACAGGTATCCTGACGAATCTTCGATAAGCAATATTTCCAGAGAAGACCTCGAAAACCTTTACAGAGAATTGTCGGTTGAAAACAATGTCGTCGCATCAATGACAGGAGACGTCGAATCCGATAGAGTTCTTTTTCTCATTAAAAAGCACTTTCCCCGCCTCGGTTCCGGATCTTCACTGGTTCTGTGCGAAGAGCCTGATATCTTCACGCCGTTAGACGACAGCCTTTTTTACGGATTTCAGCAGACTCTTGTCACATTCGCTTTTCAGACCGTACCCTGGGATCATCCGGACAAGGCGGC
>JAFGSQ010000006.1 GCA_016934535.1 candidate division WOR-3 bacterium | reverse complement strand
TTTTTTTGATTATATTTTCTTTTTAGGAACCAGTCTTTTTCTTTTTATTTTTTATAGGACACTAGTGGTTTAAAATATATTTTTTACTAAGAACAAAAGATAAACAACTATCCTAAATTAAAAATCCTTGTTTGACTTGAAATAACTACAGTTCTATTATTATTCATACTTGTTTATTGGAGGAGAAATACCAAATCATTTCTTTTCTAAGCGCTATTTAACTAATATTTTTTTTTCAATTAACAGCCAACAGAAACCAGGTAATTATGGAGCGTAAACCATTCTTTTTGAATTGTTACGACTAATCTTATGTTGAGCATCATGTGTGGTGAGGGCGATGAATCTGCCCAGATAGACCTGACAAAAACAGAAACTGCAGGAAAGGCGCGTTCATCGAACTGGGTTACGATTTTCGTAATGGCGGTGTTGGCGCTCACCGTGCTCATCATCGCAAACACCATAGGCGGTTACGGGTATTTTCGGGATGAGCTCTATTATATCGCTTGCAGTAAACATCTCGATGCGGGATATGTTGATCAACCGCCTCTATCGATTTTCGTCTTAGCAGTAGCGTGCAGTCTCTTCGGTGATTCAGTGTTTGCCATTCGCCTCGTACCTGCTATTCTCTTCGGCGTGTCCGTTGCTCTAACGGGCATCCTCGCCCGGCGAATGGGAGGAGGCCGCGCCTCGATCGTACTGGCTTCGCTGGCGTTATTGGCCGCTCCGCAGATGCTGAGTCTCCACACTTACTTCTCGATGAACAGCCTCGACGTCATGTTCTGGCTTTTGGCGGTCCATGCGCTTATCGGAGCAGCTGAAAGCGCCAGGTTCAAGGCATGGATCTGGCTTGGATTTGTTCTTGGCCTGGGACTTCTCAATAAGACAAGCGTTCTATGGCTTGGAGCAGGCGTTTCCGCTGTAATTTTATTCGACAGGCGATTGCGCTTTCAGCTCAAGACCCCTGGGCCATACGCGGCGGCAGCTGTTGCTCTCGCGATTTTCTCACCCTTTGTGATCTGGAATGCCCTGAACGGCTGGCCACACATCGAGTTCATGCGGAACGCTTTGGAGCAGAAGTATTCATCACTCACCCGGTGGCGCTTTGTCGTCGATCAGTTCTGGGGAATGAATCCGTTTACGTACTTGGTTTCACTGCCGGGTCTCGTGTGGTGTTTTACTCATAAAGATGAACGTTCGCGACGGCTCATCGGTATAATGTTCCTCACTGTGTTTGGAGTACTTATCGCCAACTCTCATACAAAATCGGAGTACATCGTTGCAGCCTACCCGATGATATTTGCTTGTGGCGGTGTCTGCCTCGGCACGGCTAAATTCCCATGGCGCTGGGGCGTTCCAACGATCCTCGTCCTATCGGGAGCGGTTCTCGCGCCGTTTGCTATTCCGATCCTGCCCGTGAATTTGTACCTGAGTTACTCAAAAGCGCTTGGTGTAGCGCCGAACACGCCGGAAAACCAGGAACTCGGGGATCTTCCGCAGTTCTTCGCCGACATGCACGGGTGGGAGGAGCTTGCGCAGAATGTATCGAAGGCTTATGTCTCTATTCCAGATACCGAACGGGCCACGACGGTTGTCTTCGTCACGAATTACGGCGAGGCAGGTGCGCTGGAGTTGTACGCGCACAAATATCTTCTGCCGCGTGTGATATGCAACCACAACTCTTACTGGTTTTGGGGTGTCGGCCCAATGCCGGTGACGACATTTATCCGGCTGGGTGGAAACCGGGAAGATTACTTCGAGTCCTACGGCGACGTCATGCAGGCCGGTCTGCACACGTGCATGCATTGCATGCCAGAGGAGAATAATCTGAAGATATTTATCGTACGCGACCGGCATGTCCCGATCGACCGCGCCTGGGCGGAGTACAAGCACTTTGAATGAGAGGAATCACGATCCTCCTCTTTTAGATTTTGCCGGTGCAGGCGTTGTGCGGACGCGCTGTCGCGTGCTCAAAGAATAATTGAATTACTTGAATGGAGAATGCAATGCAGTATCATCCAAAGCGTTTACGTAATGAAATTCTGGATCAAAGTGAAATAAACAAAATAATAAAAATTGGAAATCATATTTCACTTGCATTGTCAGTAAATGATAATCCCTATATTGTAACTTTGAGTTATGGTTTTGATAAAAACAGGAATTGCTTCTATTTTCACTGCGCGAATAAAGGCGATAAACTTGATTATATAAAAATGAACAGCAAAGTATGCGGAACAATAATAGAGGATAAAGGCTATTTGGAAACTCAATGTGATCATGATTATTCTTCACTTATAGTACGCGGCAATATATTTATTGTTTCAGACCTGGAAGAAAAGAAACATGGACTCCAGATTTTATTGAACCATCTTGAAAAAGATCCAAAGCCGATATTTGAAAGAAACATAAAGAATGATGAATCGTATAATAAAGTGACAATACTGAGATTGGATATTGAATCTATTATAGGAAAGAAATATATTGGTTAAATTGCGCAACAACCGTTTCAAACCGGAATCATCCAGAGATAGCGACCTCAGCTTGAGAGAAAATAACTATCTCTGAAGTTGTTTAAAATATTTTTCATCGTTCAATTTTTAGAATGAATAGTGCAAATGCTTGACTCGAAGAATTTAATGTCATTGCATTAGATTAAATCCAAATAATGAAACAGAAAAAATAGACTGAAAAAGAATAATTCAGAATTTGACAACAACTCTTCACGGTTTTAATATAAAATAACAAACCTCACTGAAGGGGAAATGCAAGAACCTGCCTTAGGAACATCCTGTCTCGTAAACATAATTTTCCAGTAAAAGAATGATGAACTCAAGGGATACAAAAGCTTCAATGACAGAAAACAGTTTAGACCTGTCAATCGTACTCTCTGGTCAGGCCGGCCAGGGTATACAAACCCTCGAACGTCTTTTATTGAGGATGTTTAAAATTTCAGGAAGATATATTTTTTCATACAGTGAATTTATGTCGCGGATTAGAGGAGGCAACAACTCAACGTTAATTCGAGTTTCTTCACAAAGAAAAACCGCATTTACCGACAGAATAGATATATTTATTCCATTCGGTGAAGGGGCTATGGACCGGTTCAAAGAGAGAATCGGTTCCGATACAGTTATCATTGGTGAAGCAGTCTTTATTAATGATATTTACAAAAATGAAAATTATACTTTTATAGATATTCCTTTTACAGAAATGGCGAAAGAGTCCGGAGGGAAACAATACCTGAACCTTTTAATAATGGGACTATTCGCCGCCCTTTTTAAAATTGATCGTTATATGCTTATAGATCAGGTGCAATCCTATTTCTCATCTGCCGCCTCCGATAAAATTGATAGTAACATTAATGCAGCTTCCGCGGGATTTGAAAAAGGGCAGGAATTATTCAACAACCGGCAGGTAATCCGGATTCCGGATCCAGCTCCGGCGCTTTCACAGGAAATACTGTTGAATGGTGCAGAGACAATAACCTACGGGTCCATTGCCGGAGGATGCAACTTCATTTCTTCTTATCCGATGTCGCCCTCGACTGATGTTCTTGTAAATTTCGCGAAACATTCAACAGAATTGAATATAGCCGTTGAACAGGCTGAAGATGAAATTTCCGCGATCAATATGGCAATCGCGTCCTGGTATGCAGGAGGCCGCGCAATGGTCACCACATCGGGAGGAGGCTTCGCGCTGATGGCAGAGGGCTTAAGTCTCGCGGGCGCCACCGAATCCCCTGTGGTAATTCACATCGGACAAAGACCCGGACCCGCAACAGGATTACCGACGAGAACCGAACAAAGCGATCTCCTCTTCACACTTTTCGCCGGTCATGGCGAATTTCCACGGGTAATATACGCTCCGGGAAACTTCCGTCAGGGTTTATTTCTTGCCGCGAGATCCTTTCACATTGCCGATAAATATCAGGTGCCGGTCATTATCCTGACAGATCAGTACTATCTTGACTCATACACCACCATCCCTGAAATAAAAATGGATGAATTTTCTAACGAAAACATTATTGTTGAAACTGATGATAAATATCAGCGATACACAATTTCAGACACCGGAATTTCACCCAGAGGAATTCCCGGATACGGCACAGGGATAGTCTGTGTTGACAGCGATGAACACGATGAAGGAGGATACATAACAGAAAGTTTTTCTGTCAGAACTGCTCAGGTAAACAAAAGAATGGGGAAAATTAAAGCTATGGAACCAGATATTATAGCTCCCGATCTTTATGGCCCAGAAAACTACACAACACTCATTGTTTCGTGGGGTTCGACACTTGAAACGGTACTTGAAGCACTCATATCTTCGGGTGCAAAGGATACGGCTCTCCTGCATTTCACCCAGCTTTTCCCTTTACACAGGCAGACAGAAATATATTTAAAAAAAGCGAGCAAAACCATAATCGTCGAAAATAATTTCTCGTCACAATTCGCCCTGCTTATACGGATGCTTACAAGCTTTGAATTCGACAGGAAGATTACTAAATATAATGGAATGCCTTTCAGCGTGGAAGAACTGACACAAGAATTCATAAACCCGGCAGAGAGGTAAATTCATGTCATCCATTTTTGATTTTAATAGGGAAATTGATATCGCGTGGTGCCCGGGATGCGGCAACTTTGATATACTCAAAGCGCTAAAAGGGGCTCTTGATGACCTGAAGATTCAAAGAGATCAGCTTGTTATGGTTTCTGGCATAGGTCAGGCCGCGAAAATGCCTCAATATATTAATGTTAGTTTCTTCAACGGTCTTCACGGCAGATCACTGCCGGCGGCGACAGCCATAAAGGCGACTGATCCCAAACTGACTGTTATTGCTGAAAGCGGCGACGGATGCACTTACGGCGAGGGTGGAAATCATTTTCTGGCAACAATCCGCAGAAATCCGGATATAACCAACCTTGTTCATAACAATATGGTTTACGGCCTCACAAAAGGGCAGGCTTCTCCGACAAGTAAACGTGGCTTCAAAACTCCCGTTCAGACTGCCGGTGTATATCTTGAACCGTTTAATCCTGCCGCTGTTGCTGTAGCAATGGGCGCTTCATTTGTCGCCAGGGCTTTTTCCGGGGATGTTGATAAAACCAGAGAGATTATAAAAAAAGCGATAATCCATAAAGGATATTCTTTGGTTGACATACTGCAACCCTGCGTTTCATTCAATAAAGAAAATAATTTTCGCTGGTATCGAGACAATACATACTATCTGGATGAATCCTGGGATTCAACAGACAGAGACAAGGCAATGCGCAATGCACTTGAAAACAATAAATTTTCTCTCGGAGTTATTTATAACACTACAGAAAATACTGTTTTCGAAGAAAACCTTTTTCCGCAACGAAAAGAATCCGTACCTCTTTATAAAACAAAACCCGGCATAGATAAACTGAAGAAAATACTGGATTCAAAAAAAGTGTAATACTGTGGCATAAGTTACAGCTCTATATCAACTTCTTTCGTAACCAGCCGAAATATTATTGTTGAGAAAAATATTGTCTCTGAAGTTTTTGAATCATTTTTTTTACTCGGTTTTCATGTAGAATGGCTCAAAATATGGACTTAACGAATTTAAGCCATTACATTAGAATAAATCCAAAAAATGAAATAGAAAATATAGACTGAAAAGAAATGATTCAGTATTTGACAGCTCCCATATGCAATTTTAATATTGAGATACAAAACCACTGAAGGGGTAAGGACCAATTATTTCTTTACTGCGGGTCATTCACCAAAATAAATCTTCAATTAGCATTCAACTTAGGATAGACAATGATTGAAAGCAACGCATGCTTTGTCATTAGTAATCCTAATCTTATGCCGGGTCTGTGACAAAAACACAATCAGGAGATATTAAAAATGATGAAACTGGAAGAAATCAAGAGACAAATCGCACAAATCGTTGATATTAACAAATTCTTTCTACTTTGCAATGAAAACACAAATCCGCCAACCAAAAATTGGCTTTTTGCGACCCTACCCCTGGAGAAATCTTTCGATACGTTCATGCAGCAACTTGCCGAACTCGACCGAAGTACAGCTATCCTGTTCGCAACCTTCTTCGCACGCTATGCGTGGGATTATGTTTTTGAAAACCATCTTGTTCAAGTCAAAGACCTCGGTTTTGCCTTTCTAGAAACCGACCCATGTCTCGATGGGGAGACTATTGAGAAACAACTCAAGAATGTTGAAGCCTGGCTGAAAGAACCCACGCAAGAAAATACACAAGTTGTGAAGAAGGGAATCGATCACAGCCGACAGGTGGAGGTTTGGGAAGAAGACCTTTTCCCTCCTGATGATCAAATGTGGTTATGGATCATTGAAAACACGCAACTGCTTTCAATGGCCGTTGTTGCAGGAGACTTGGAAATCAATGATGATGACCCTGCTCAAAGTCCATACAGTTGGTCCTATAAGGCTTGTATAGCGAGAAGTGCTCTTTGTTCATTGAAGTCTATTGCTGCTGAGAAGCGGAATCTGGAAGAAGACCTAATCAGTTTATTTGGAAAAGTAAGAGAAGAGTGGTGAGGCAAATAGATTCAGTTGAACAGGCAGTGGAATCATTCAGCAGAGAAATTTATGCAGAATGAGAAAATATACGGCGAAAGAATAAAGCAGTTTATAGAAAGACTCGGCAAAAAAGTCTATTTTGATGCCATTCCCTTAAAAGCTTTCTACATTAATACCAAAAATATCCCGGTGAGTTATGAAAAGATGCAGACCATGGATTTTCAGCAGATTCAAACCGGAGAAAAATGGGGGGAGGTCTGGGATTGCGGGTGGTTTAAGTTTTACGGAACAATACCAAAAGAATGGCAGAACTCCGATTTCGGTGTCTATCTCGACACTGACGGAGAATCGTGCGTCTTTGAAAACAAGATTCCGGTCGCCGGACTTACAAACAAAATACATTGGGATCTCAGGGCAGGAAAATACTATTACCCCTTAATAAAACCGGCAGGGGATAAATTTGAACTTATTCTTGAGACTTCGGCCAATTCGCTTTTCGGAGAAGCAGGCAAAAAGGATTATTTTTTGAATGGGTCTGATCTTGTCCGTTTTGACAAGAAAATTTTTGAATTATGGATGGATATGCGGGTGCTCTACGAGATCGCTGAAAACCAGAAAAACGGTTCGGTCCGCAGAAAAAGAATTTTCTCGGAGCTCAACAAAATTTTAAATCTGCCGGATGAAAACTGTTTTATAGAAAATTCCCTGAATATTACCAAATCTCTTCTGGCTGTGCCGGCATCCTGGTCGGCTCTGACAGTCTATTCCATAGGTCATGCCCATCTTGACATGGCATGGCTCTGGCCGGTCAGAGAAACCAGACGGAAAGGGATTAGAACATTTGCAACGGCTTTGCAGATGATGGAAGAATATCCCCTGTACAAATTCGGAGCCAGTCAGCCTCAGCTCTACGAATGGGTCAAGCAGGATCAGCCCCTGCTTTTTGAGAAAATCCGCAGAGCCGTCGAGGAAGGCTGCTGGGAATTACAGGGAGCCATGTGGGTGGAGCCGGATATGAATCTTTCCGGTTCGGAATCTCTGGTCAGACAATGTCTATACGGAAAAAGGTTTTTCAGGGATGAGTTCGGAAAGGAAATCAACAATCTTTGGCTGCCCGACGTTTTCGGTTACAGCGCCGCCTTGCCCCAGATTCTAAAAAAGTGCGGAGTTGACTATTTTATGACAATGAAGATATCCTGGAATGAAACCAACCGCTTTCCGCATCATCTTTTCAACTGGCAGGGCATTGACGGAAGTTCTGTCATTGCGCACTTTTTGCCGACTGACGACTACAATGTTGCCAACACTCCCAAAGAACTTATTAAAGGTGAAGAAAAATTTTCTCAGAGCGACATTGCCGACGCTTTTTTGAATCTCTACGGAAACGGAGACGGCGGCGGCGGACCGGGAAGAGAACATATTGAATACGGCCTGCGCCAGCAGAACACCGACGGTGTACCCCGGTTCAAGTTTGCTTTTGCACAGGATTTTTTCAAAAAAATCAGCGAAATTGATAAAAACATCCTGCCGGTTTGGGTGGGAGAGCTTTATCTTGAACTGCACAGGGGAACTTATACTACACAGGCCCTGATGAAAAAATATAACCGCAGACTTGAGCAAAGACTCAGAGATATAGAATTTCTTTCGGCGATAAACGGAGGAATTTTTGTAAAAGAACTGGAGAAAATCTGGAAAAACACTCTGCTCAATCAGTTTCACGATATTCTGCCCGGTTCCTCAATAAAACAGGTCTATGAAGACGCTCATGCTCTCAGTGAGAAAAATTTATCTCTATTGGATGAAATTCAGACCCAAATATTGAGTGAATTTTATGATGAGGAAACTTCCGGCAAGTATCATGTTTTTATGAATACCCTCAACTGGGAACGCAGGGAGACAGTTGAACTTCCGGTTGATAAAGAACAAAACGAGGTTTTTACAGAGACAGGAGAAAGGTTTTTTGCCGAAAGGCAGGATGACAAGCTGATCTTTTGCCTCGATTTGCCTCCAATGGCAATGATCGCCGTGACAACGGGAACCACGGAACTCAAAAAAGATACATTTAACGAACTATCTTTTAAAGACAATGTACTGGAAAACAGCTTGGTCAGAATCAGACTGGAAGACGATGGAAGCATTGGATCCTTTTTTCATAAAGAATATGATTACGAATTTCTGAGCGGACCGGCAAACCAGTTTTTGTTGTATGACGATGAACCGCTCAAATGGGAAGCATGGGACATCAACCATTATTACCGGGAAAAGCCTCCGATAAAACCAAAACTCCTGGAACGAAATGTTATTGAAATCAACCGATTCAGAATTAAAATACTGCAAAAGCTTAAAATTGCGGAGAGTCTCATAGAACAGGATATAACTCTTGAAGAGGGATCCTCTCTTTTGAGGTTTGACAATACTGTTCATTGGCAGGAAAAGAGAAAAATGCTGAGGTTGTCAGCCGAAACGTCAGTTCTCTGCAATGATTCCATATCGGAAATTCAGTTTGGTTCAATCAGCCGTCCCAATAATAATAACACAAGCTGGGATACCGCACGTTTTGAAATCTGCGCTCACCGTTATGCAGGATTGAGCAACCACAGCTACGGTTTTGCCGTGCTCAACGACTGCAAATACGGTCATTATATTAAAGGTTCGACTATTGACCTAAATCTTCTGCGCTCTCCCGTCATGCCTGACGGCAATATTGCCGATCAGGGAATCCATGGATTTGCTTTTGCTTACTATGTTCACAAAAACCGGATAGAGGTGAGCGACACCTGGAAAAAGGCTCATGAATTCAATACTCCACTTCTCAGGTTTTCAGCCAAAATAATTCCTGACTTTCAAAACCCTATGACAATTATTGGTGACAGCGGAAATATTAAAATAGAGGCAATTAAACCGGCTGAGAAAGGGAAAGGAATTGTCCTGAGATTTTACGAGACCTGCGGTCGCAACGGCGAGTTTATCTTTCAGCCCAAAGCTAATTATAAAAATTGTTCTGAAACCGATCTCCTGGAAAATATAACTGAGCAACTCGACTTTGAAAATTGCGGATCAATCAGCTTGAAATTCAAACCATTTGAGATTAAAACCATAAAATTGAATTAGAGTAAAAATATTTTTAAATTTTAGACCCTACCGGCAACAAAGGATATGTGATTTTTATTCATGACTTTTCCATAATCGATGTTTGAAGGTTTAGTTAAAATATTGACAGAATCTATACCATGATATATACTGTTGCCGGAGGTGAGAAAATGAAAAACGCAAAACTTTTTATAAATGGCAGAAGTCAGGCCGTTCGTTTACCCAAGGAATTCCAGTTTTCAGGGAAAGATGTTCTAATCCAGAAAATTGGTGACGCCGTTATTCTTCTCCCGCACGATAAATTATGGGAAGTATTCCTTCAAGGTTTGAATGGTTTCACTGATGATTTTATGAAAGAAGGCCGTAATCAAGGGAAAAATCAAATACGAGAAGAGTTTTGATGTATCTGCTGGATACGAATATTTGTATCTATATCATAAAGAAAAAGCCTGCAGATGTTTTAAAGACATTAAAAATAAAATCTAAAAAAGATATTTATATATCAGCAATAACAATTGCTGAATTAGAATTTGGAGTTTCAAAAAGCCAATTCCCTGAAAAGAATAAAATAGCTTTGATTGAGTTTTTATCAATCTTCAATATTTTAGCATTTGACGACAAAGATGCAGTTAATTTTGGGATTATTAAAACAGATTTGGAAAAAAAAGGTAAAATAATAGGTCAAATGGATTTATTGTTGGCAGCTCAGGCAAAAACGAAAAAGCTCATCCTTGTCACAAATAACATAAAAGAGTTTGAAAGAGTAGATGGAATAAGAATTGAGAATTGGGTAAAAGAATAAATATAAACAAGCAAAGTATATTAATTTAGGAAAATTGTCATACATTGTACAAATATAGATAAGAAATTTAAAAGACAGGAATTCAGTTAATTATGGAAAAAATCATTGAGAAAATAAGAACAGAACTGAGAAAAAACATTGATGAAAAAACTGAGTTAACCAGTCAGAAATTTTTTAAGGAAAAGATAAAGTTTTACGGGGTAAAGGTTCCAATTGTAAATAAAATAAGCAGGGAATATTTCAAATTTATCGAATCAAAGACAAAATCTGAAATATTTGACATTTGCGAAAGGTTATGGCAATCCGGATTTATTGAAGAATCGTTCATTGCCTGCCATTGGTCTTATTATATCCATAAGAAATTCGAACCTGAAGACTTTCAAATTTTCGAGAAATGGGTAGACAAATATGTCGATAACTGGGCTTCATGCGATACTCTTTGCAATCATACGGTTGGAGAATTCATTGTAATGTATCCCAAGTATTTATGCAGATTAAAAGACATGGCCAAATCAAAAAACAGATGGATGCGCCGAGCGTCGTCCGTGTCATTGATTATACCGGCAAGAAAGGGAAAATTTCTAAAGGAAATTTTAGAAATTGCTGATATTCTGCTTTTGGATAAAGATGATTTGGTTCAAAAAGGTTACGGCTGGATGCTCAAAGCTGCTAGTGAAGCCCGTCAAAAAGAGGTGTTTGATTATGTAATAAAAAACAAGAGTCAAATGCCACGAACCGCTTTACGGTACGCCATTGAAAAAATACCGAAAGATTTAAAAATAAAAGCTATGGAGAGGTAAATTTAATTCATGACAAAGATGAAAATGAAAAGCATAGTAATATTTGACGAAACGAGGAGTAAATAAAATGAATAATGATTTACTTGATTGGTTTATGAAAGGCGATCCCTCAGTAATTTATCAAGTTAAAAGAGACCTGCTCGATTTCGAAGAGATTGAACTCACACAGGACAGATCCAAAATATTAAAAAAAGGGTGGGGGAAAGCGTTTATGGATCTGCGTGATGATAATAGCTGTACATGGGGAAACGGTATTTATTCTCCGAAGTGGATTTCGACGACTTATACTTTGCTGGATTTGATCAACATGGCTCCCCCTCAGGACAAAAGGATATTCCAAAGCAGTAAACTGTTGTTGGAAAAATTGTGGAGAATACCGGAAAAGAAAAAAGAACGATATTTGGACCTTTGTATTTGCGGCATGCTGTTGTTTATTTGCTGTTATGTTGAATTGAATGACAGCAGACTATCGGAAATAATTGATTTCATTCTTGAAAAACAGTTTCCAGACAGCGGTTGGAATTGCCGCTGGGAGTTTGACACAAACCACAGCTCTCTTCACACGACAATAAATATCTTAGAGGGATTAAAGATGTATATCGACAATAATTATATGTATAGAATAAAAGAAATAAAAAAATCAATAATACAGTCGCACGAGTTTATTCTTATGCATAAATTATACAAGTCTGATAAAACCGGAAAAGTAATAGACAGAAAAATGACAATGCTTTCATATCCGACGAGATGGAGATACGATATTCTTTGGTGTCTGGACTATTTTCAAAGCGTCGGTCAAAAATTTGACGACAGAATGGAAGACGCGTTAGAAATAATAATGTCTAAAAAACTAAAAAATAATACTTGGCCCGTTCAGCAAAAACATCCCGGACTGATTCATTTTGACATGGAAGAGACCGGAAAGAGCAGTACATGGAATACGCTGAGGGCTTTACGAGTATTAAAAAAATACAAAAAATCCATATACACTCAACTGTTTCAATAACCTTTGCCCGTTTCTCCAACTTCGGTCGCTTAATCCTAATTGGCATTTATGATATAATATTTGCGGTTGTTATCCAACTGTTGAGACCCGGTATTGGGAAAAATAAAAATCCACAGATAATATTGAAAATCTGGGAAAAATAAAAAAGACGGTTTTGATGCTGACTCATTTATTGAGAGTATTCATAGGACAACAGTTAAAACTTTACCTGTTTAAAAAAGCCACGGGTTTTTTACCTGATTTCAACGATCGCGATGTCGGATTATATGTTCATGTACCATTTTGCAAAGCATTGTGCGATTTTTGCCCCTATTACAAGGAAACCTTTGAAAAAGACAAGTTTAGTGCATACTTAAAAGCGCTTTCTGTTGAAATTGATATTGCCGGTAGAATTATCGGGAATTCTGAAAACAAATTTACAACTCTCTATTTTGGAGGTGGAAGCCCGGCCCTGGCAGTTGATTATCTTGAAAATATTCGCAGAGAATTAGATGACAGATATGTAATTAAGGGATTGGCAGGAATAGAATTACATCCACAAGATATTGAAAAAGATACGTCAAAAAAACTTTTGGGCGCGAACATTGATATGGTAAGCGTCGGGATTCAGTCGTTTGACGAACAACTGCTGAACAATCTGGGTAGAGAATATACAGACGGTGCCAAACAGTTAAAAAAACTATGTTCTCAGAAGTTCAAAGCCGTTGATATAGACCTAATATTCGGAATCCCGGGTCAGACTAGACAAAATATTCAAGAAGATTTTTCCCGCGCAGTAGATCTTGGCGCAACACAAATATCAGCATATCCGTTTATTGATTTCAGTTATGCTAATAATCGGAACAAACCCTTGGGAAACAGCCAGAAAAAGGATTTGCTCGATGGTTTGTTGGAGATTGCCTGGGCCAGAAATTTTATAAGAACGTCTGTCTGGACGTTCGGGAAAAAGGACTCTCCGAGATACTCTTCCGTGACCCGTGATTGTTTTTTGGGGTTTGGGCCAAGCGCCGCTTCTCTAGGAAATGATGCTTTTAAAATGAACACCTTTTCTGTTGATTCGTATATTGATTCGCTGAATAAGGGCAGGATTCCGACCGTGTTGAAAATGGAGTTTACGCCGAGGACAAGAAGAGCGTATTGGTTGTTCTGGAACTGTTATAATGGCGTGTTAAATGAAGATTCTTATTTTAAATTATTTGAGACAAGATTGAAAAATGATTTTTCTTTCTACTTGAAATTGGGGGAGAAATTAAAATTGTTTAAGCGAACAAGTAATGGGTGGGAATTGACGATGTCAGGAAGTTACTATTTTCATATTGTCGAGCAATCGTATACACATCAATACATCGATAAGACATGGCGTGCATCCATGGAAACCCCTTGGCCCAAGGAAATCAGGCTCTATTGATTTCATTCTTGGGTTATTTGACATTAATATTTTTCAGATATAAAATACTAAAAACCTCATAGAAGGGGAAAAGCCTGAAATCATCTCTGTGCCCAAACATTTCGAAATATTTTTTCAATCAACAATTTATTGACAACAAAAAAGTTCTTTCTCGCCGGTGAAGGATGAGGGTGGACAGGGAAATTTTTTCAAGATTAACTCTTAACCAATAATTAATGAAGGAAAACCACTGCTTTTTAATTAACTACTTGTTAATGTTAATGGTCGTTATTGTGTCGTATTTTGCATACACTCTGATGATGTGAAAAAGAAAAATCATTGATCAGTTGGATTGAAAATGTTTGAACCGAATCATGGAATCCGAAATTTCGTCATAAAGCCGTGCAACCGAGTTTTTTATTGTGGTTAAGAAAATTTAAATAGGAAGAAATGACATGAACCGGTTAAATTTAATTTATTGAGATCAAGTGATGAAAGAAAATCAGATTGAAATACGAACGGGTACAATAGAAGACGTTGCGGTTATCACTGATCTTATCAGGAATATGGTTCTTGAGATGGAAAATTACAGCGGCCATAGAGTTGATAAATCTAATTCAGTATGGATAGCAATGGAAAAAAATGTCAGGTCAAATATTTACAGTATAGAACATATATTTCTCATCGCTTATCACGAGTCGCAAAAAGACGATGTAATCGGTATGGTTTCAGCGGACATCGAACCTTTGGACAGCATATTTGTTGAAAAAAAGCGTTTGCATCTGAGCGCTGTATATGTTGAACCTAATGCACGTCGAAAAGGAGTTGCGGAGCAACTGATTGGGAAGATGTTGGAATGGGGTCAACAGATGAACGTGGAAGAGGTCGATCTTAACGTATTAGTGTCAAATCCCGCCAAGCAATTGTACGAAAAGCTTGGTTTTAAACCGAATGAAATATCACTGGTAAAGAAAATGGGAAAATGACTATATGAAAATCAGTTGTCCAGGCAGTGAGTTAAGTCAACTTTTTTTGATCAAAGATTTTGACACTTTTTACACTGACCATGAATTGAATCCATTGATTTACCAATTGAAGTAAAGTGAATAGACTTACCCTAAATCTTCTATGTTGTACGCGCTGTAAAGGAAAGCTGGACGAAAAGCGAATACGGGTCCGGAAAAATGAATTGATTTCAGGGAGTCTTTGCTGTAAAAAATGCTCTGAAAAATTTCCCATATTCCACGGCAGGCCAATACTTTTGTCCGATGATAAAGTTCACGATTGGATTGCTCCGATTGACGAAGTGCTGTCTCCGGGAGAGATACGTAAACCCGATGGTCCCTTCTCACTTTATCGTCTCAAAGGGCTGGGGATTGAAAACGCAATAAAATTAATTAAAAAACCTGAGGGAAAAACTGCTGTCCCATCACGGGATATACTTCCGGACCTGAAAAAGCAGGAAGGCAGGATCAGGTATATCCAAAGAGGTCGTTGGCTGTCTGCCCGGAACAGAAAAAAGAAATTTTTAGAAGTCCTCAAATATCCGGCAGAACCGGTACAAGAATTCATTAGGTCCATTGTATCCCTAAAACCCAGAACTCTGCTTGATTTTGCTTCAGGAAGCGGCAGTTCCGTGACGTCATTGGCTCATAATCTCTCCGCAGGTACGCGCATATTCGCCGTAGAGAGAGACCTGAAATGTCTCTGGATCATCCAGGAGAAGTTCAGAATGATAGGTCGCTCTTCAAATTGTGAGGCAATAGGCGGGGACGTGCGGGGAATGCCTTTTCCGGACGAATCAATGGACGTTGTCAGTTCGGTGATGGCACTTCAGGAGATCACCGGAATCAGCTCTCTATTAAGAGAGGTCAAACGTGTATTGAGTAAAGATGGATCCTACTTCGCGCTTTTGAACAGAGAACCGTGGTTGAACCATATCATTTCTCTCGATGAATACAAGGCGTTTGCGGAAGCTGCAGATCTTTTTTCCGGGATAGATGCTCTGTCAATTCTTGCCGGAAAAACCGGGTTGACAGTTTCAGATCTTAGGGAATTTAAAGACGGAGAAAAGGATCTATGCCTTGTCGAAATGAGGAAAATATAGTTATAAGGGTTGCTGACAATGGATTTGAATAAAAGGTTATTAAAAATGAGTATTGATTTGAAAAGAAAACAATAGGAGTACAACATGGAACGTACGTTAAAATTCCTTAAAGGCGCCGGTGTTTTTTATGTCGCGACTGTCGACGGGGATAAACCCCGAGTAAGACCTTTCGGAGCTTTATGCAGACATAAGGACCGTCTTTATATCTGCACAAATAACAAGAAAGACTGCTATAAACAAATGATAAATAATTCGAATATTGAAATATCTGCTATGAATGACAAGGCATGGATTCGGGTGAGCGGAAAAATTGCGAAAGATGACTCGGAAGACGCGAGGAAGGTAATGCTGGAAAATAATCCCATTTTAAAAGGCACGTACAAAAGTAACGATGGATTGTTCGAAGTCCTGTATTTTAAAGAAGGTGTGTCAAAGTTTTATTGCTTTGGCAAAGAACCGGAAGAAGAAAAATTATAGAATTGATTTAATGTTTGTGTATCATGTGATGTTATTCTGAGTGCAAAAGAGAAGAGAAATTATCACAGCGGGTAACCACAGGGAGTTCGGAATATTATTACCGGCGGTAATAATCTGAAAGAGTATGAAGATCCAGGCTTGTATGACTGTGAGAACAACAGTTTTGAACCTGACGGGCCGTTTTACCTTGCTATCGCCAAAAAGCTTGGCGGAGCGGCGCTCGAACTTGGATGCGGCACCGGCAGAATAACAATCCCTCTGGCCCAGTATGGAATTGACATTACTGGTCCGGACATTGTACCTGGAATGCTGGAACGAGCCAAAAAAAGCTGACGGCCTGCCCATCCGATGGATTGAAGCATGAGTCCATATTTGTTTGGTATTCTCCTGGGTAATTGGAAAATCAGATCGGATCCAAAGCAAATGATTGAACTCATAAAAAATCATTTTACAATTACCCGGTTTTATGTTCCCGATTTTGTTATTTCCAACCGGCAAATAATCAGATAAACTTACCGGCTTTGCAAAACGAATATGATAATTGTTGATGCAAATATTTATTAATATCATCAAGACAACAGGAATGGATGAACCCTTCTTATAAAATGTAAAAAGGATTAAAGGAAATGGGAAAATTGCTAATAACAACTGAACGGCTTAAAATACGACACCTCGAAATGAAAGACCTCTATGACTTTCACTTTTATCGTTCAAATCCGGAAGTTACAAAGTATCAGGGATTTGATACAATGACGACAGAACAGGCTGAATTGTTTATTACTGAAAATTCAACCAGGTATTTTGGAAAAGCCGGAGAGTGGGTACAATACGGAATTGAAAACATTGAATTAAAAAAGCTTATAGGTGATTGTGCAATCAAACTTGACCGGAACGACATAAGGATTGCGGAAATTGGAATTACCGTTTCACACCTTGAACAAAAAAAGGGATATGCGAAGGAAACTTTATTGGGAATTTTGACTTTCCTGTTTGACACAAAAAAAATTCATCGGGTCCAGGAAATTGTCGATGCTGAAAACATTGCTTCAATCAACTTGCTGAAAAGTACAGGATTCAGGCGGGAAGGACACTTTATTGAGAATGTATTTTTCAAGGGAAAATGGGGAAGTGAATTTCAGTATGCTTTGTTGAAACGGGAATGGGACGAAAGAAAATAGAAATATTTTTATAAGATGATACTCTTGACAATATGAAGAATATTCAATATTAAAGGATAATGAAACACTTTCAAATACTTTTAATTCTGTTAATCCTGCTTTTTGATAGTTCCTGCAAAGAAAATCCGCATAACAGAGAAATGATTCCGTATCCTGAAAAATATGAGCACGACGGATATTCACAACTGCCGGATTCCTTAAAACCTGTTTTCATTCCGGACACTTCCATAGGCGGAATAAGTTTGATGAATTCTGAAAACATTTCAGAATATTTGGGTGATGACGTTTTGGATAAGTTGAACCAAAATGCACTGTTCTCTGTCGAAGTCTTGTCAAATGACAGAAATCAGCGGATGAAGGTTTATTTTCATACCACTGCTGATAGAGCAGATATTTCCGGTTTTGAGATAAAATACAACGACGGCAGCGGGAGAGAATTACAAACAAGCCGCGAAAGCGAGTTTAAAACAGAAAACGGCATCAAACTGGGAATCTCTATAGGAGATCTGAGGGCAATAAAAGGTGAACCGGACAGTGTCGTTTTCGATGAGACAAGTATCTATTTGTATAAAATAGATGAATCCAACGGTTCCGGATTTCTTGAAAGATACAACGTGCCTCAATATAACGCCGTTTACGAATTTGACAACGGATATCTGATTCGGTTCAGATTCGGATTTGAAAACCCTTGATTTTTGAGGATTCGTCGTGATTATTCAAAAATATGACAAAAAATGGCCCTATCAGTTCGAACAAATCAGAATTGAAATACAGGAATATGTCAAATCAAATCACCGGATGTATCACGTGGGCAGTACATCAATACCCGGAATGTACGCAAAACCTGTAATAGACATAGACATGGAAATAGACGACGTTCAAAGTTTTGATGCCGTTAAACGGGAACTTGAAATGATAGGTTATAACCACAACGGAGATCAGGGGATCGAAGGAAGAGAAGCTTTTAAAAGAAAAGGCGGAGCCTGCAATGAAATTCTGGACTCGATCAGACACCATCTCTATGTGTGCGTAAAAGGAGCGAGAGAACTCACCCGTCACATTTTGTTCAGGGATTATCTTATAAAGCACGTAGAATATGTTGAAAAATACAACTTGATCAAGATGCAAATATTAAAAAATTTTTGTGACGACAACTTGGAAAAATATGTAGATGTTAAAGAAAATGAATACAAATGGTTTTTTGAAGATGTAATCAGAAAAAGCGCGGAGGAAAATGGAACACAAGTAATATACAAGATTCAAACATGCGCAAAACATCAGCAAAAACCCTGAAAATACTCAAAACAGTTCTTTATTATTTTCTTGTATTCTGCAGTTATATTTTGTTCACTTACACCGGATACGATATTTCTTTAATAGGCTCGTTTCTAATAATAGGGTTGACGCTTCTTTTTTGGCAGAAAAAATGGGCATATAAACTCGGTTTAAAGCTGAAATTCACTGACTTGGTTGTATTCATAGTAATTTTTTTACTAGTTTTCATTTCATCGTATTTCATTATAATGTCAATTTGCCATCAGAAAGACTTGCTTTTCAACAGAAAAATATCCATACATTTTTCAATAATTCAAACGATCGGCCAAACGTTCAACGAAGAACTGGTTTACGGAGCGTTGCTGTTTTTGCCAATAATAAGAAGATTTCCAAAAAAATATTCCATATCAGCATCTTTAATAATGGCAGTTGTTTTTGCTTTGTTTCATCTTCTTTTTTACAGGATTTGTATTGGTCAAAACAGAGGCTATCTGTCGTTTTTAACGATTTTTAATTTGTTTTTGGCTGGATTCATCCGGAACAATTTAATAATATATTCAGGTCATATTTACTGGGCCTGGGCGCTGCATCTTGCCTGGAACATGTTGTTTTTTGGATATTACATCGTTCACGGATTCAACGAGCCTGAATTGTTCAATAATTTTGTCGGAACAATACAGATGTTGGTTTTTCTCGGTGGCTTGTCAATAATTAGTTTTATATTGATAAATTCACAATCTAAAAGAATGTTATCGGAGCATCAATGAAACTTTTTTCTTCCATAATTCTGGCGTTTATACTATTTTCACCTACCGTTGAGTCTTCCGTACCAGATTTGTCTCTTGAAAACCGGCATAGCCGGGTGCGCCTGTCCCTTTTATATGATCCAAACCTGACTATGATAAGTGGATGTGAAAACATTGGAGCCGTTCATTTTGCGATAACGAGAACTGAAGATGAATTAATAAAAGTCAAATGGTTTGACGAGAATACAATTCCGGGTAAATCAGCAGGATTGCTGGTTCGGTTCGCCAAATACGCGATACTCGACGTTCCAGTGGATTATTTTTCGGTGGTGTTTGCTCATGAATTTTTCGGACACGGTGCACGCTATCGAGAATTCGGCATCGACAATGTCCATTATGCATACGATGCGCCTCCCCCTTACGGCAAGGGCGGAGGAGAAGCTTCGGTCAGTATTTCCGGAAACATCATCAGCCAGCACGAGCTGCTGGGAATATGGCAGGGGGGAATCGAAGCGCACAGCATCTTGAACCGGAATCTCGGACTAAGATGGATGGCGACGAAGTCAATTCACTATCGTGAGGCGATGCAATATTTCTGGTCATGGCAGATTAAGTTCAGATATATTCAAGACGCAGAAAATGATTTAACCAAGAATGTACAGGATACAGACCCGCGTGCTTATGTACGAATTCTCAACGAAGTTATGGGCTATTCCGATCCCGCTGTTCCGCTGTTTACTGTCGAGAAACTGAAATCCATGTCCCGGCTCGACATGATCAATCCTTTTGTCGTTTTTGCTCTCTTCATCGGATTGAAGACATATCTGTGGGACGGTAATGTTTCAAGCGGTTTTCCGGCCATCCGTTTCGGAAAAATCGAGTATGTTCCTGTCGTCAGAACAGGATTGACTCCTTTTGGTCTTGAATACCATCTGGAAAACTATCTCAGTATCGGACACAGAATTTTATTGATGGATTTGAGAATTGGAGACCACACATTTTACAAATCTTGGGGAGGCTTCGGAGTCGTTTTTCGGAATATCTACTCGCGCGACAGATTTTCTGCAGACTTAAATCTGGATCTTTGGAAGCAACCCGATCTCAGGTTTGACAGCATTCCGGGTATTGAAAAAGGCGGAGGCGTCGGTGGAGCGTTTTCTGTTAGAGGCTATTATGACTTTACGGAAACAGACTACCCTATTTCAGCAGTTCTAGAACTTGGATACAAATCCGTAGGTTTTATGGAAGGTTATCAGCTGGACGCAACTGTTCTGTTCAGGACAGGCATAGGAATTAAAATATAAGTTATGAAAATATCGAAATCTAAATACATCATTGCTTATGATGATTTTCAAAAGACGTGAAAGAACTCGAACAGATATATTTTCCCGATAAAATTGCCTTTCTGAATTGGCTTAAAAAATATTACGACAATAGCCCGGGCGTCTGGATCATTTTCTATAAAAAGCACACAAATATGGAATGTATAGAATACAGGGATGCACTCGAAACTGCTCTCTGCTGGGGATGGATTGACAGCATTGTCAAAAGAATCGACGAAGAAAAATATGTAAGAAAATTCACTCCGAGGACAAACACGGCTAATTGGTCTTCAGTCAACAAAAAGATGGTAGCCTCTCTAATAGACAGAGGTGAAATGACAGAGGCCGGTCTGAGAAAAATAGAATCGTTCATAAAAGGCGGCAAAGTCATTTTGAAAAGTAAGAAAACATCTGAAAAACCCCGAAATGAATTTTCCGCGCCTGTTTTTGTCGTTGAAGAGTTCAAGAAAAACCAGCCGGCTCTGGAGAATTTCACCAAACTTGCCCCGACATATCAAAGAAATTTCATATATTGGATAACAAGCGCAAAAAAGGAAGATACCAGGCGTAAAAGATTAAAAGAATCCGTACAATTGTTGAAAGAAAACAAAAAACTTGGCCTGAAATGATGATAATAAAAACGTTTGCGAGATAAAACGATTTGTGCAAAATCTATATTGCCGGCTGAACAAATAAAAGAGGCAACTGTGATAATAAATAATTTCAGGAGGACTCAATGAAAAATGCTGAAGAGACAATTGGTAACATAATTGATAAATCCAGCGTCACAATTATCGGTTCGATAGACAAAGATGGTTTTCCGAACATGAAAGCCATGCTGTCTCCTAGAAAAAGAAAAGGTATTAAGGAAATATATCTGACTACGAATACATCTTCCATGAGAGTGGAACAGTATACATCAAATCCCAAGGCGTGTGTTTATTTTTATGATAAAAAGTTTTATAAAGGCGTCATGCTAATAGGAGAAATGAAGGTTATGCATGATTCCAGAAGCAAAAAGATGATTTGGAGAGAAGGCGATGAGATCTATTATTCAAAAGGAGTTTCAGATCCGGATTATTGTGTGCTGAAATTTACCGCCCATAAAGGGCGATATTACAGCAATTTTAAATCAGAAACTTTTTTGATAGAATAATGAATCGTAAGAACACTAATTGGACAAACAAATTTTAATCAATCGGTATAGGTGTTGCGATTTTGGATTAAGAGGCATTAATTGAGTGTTTGAAAAAGTAAAAAAACAATCTTGAATTTATGAAAAAAAAAATCAATTCATATAATTATTTCTTTTTAGCGACGAGAAAATTTTTTACAAAGGATTTTCCTCCTGATTTATATTTGCTGTGCAAAACTCTAACTGTCTTGATTACCGTCTTTCTTGGAGAGAGAAGAAGAAGAAAGAAACAAGAGGCTTATAATACACCAGTTCCTCACGTGTGCATTTTATCCGTGACATGGAAGTGCAATTTGAACTGTCTTGGATGTTACGCCAGGCATTATCCCAAAGAAAACCAAATCGAAATGAATGATGTTGAAAGAATTCTGGAACAAGCGAAAGACCTGGGAATTTACATATTTATCGTCGTTGGAGGAGAGCCTTTGTTGTTTCCGAGCTTGGTTGAGAAGCTGTCTGAAAAGAAAGACATTCTGTTTTTTCTTTTTACAAACGGATCGCTGTTAGATCGTGAAAAGACGATTAGAATAAAGAAAGCAAGAAATATTATACCTGTTCTCTCCTGGGACGGAGATGATTCATATATAGATCACAGAAGAGGTTTTGGTATGGGTGAGAAAGTGTCAAAAGCCTTGTCTCTTTTCAAAGAGAATAATGTCGCTTTCGGCTTCTCTTGCATGATTACACATAAAAATTTGAATGATGTTCTGTCATATAAATATGCGGATTCTCTTCTAAGGTTCGGCGCGAAATTTGGATTTATTATAGATTATATTCCTATGCCGAAGACGTTTCGCGGGGAATTGATACTTGATGAAGACGATATAAAAATAAAGAGAATGAAGATACAGAAGCTTAATAAAAGGGCGGGGATTACTTTTTTCAGTTTCCCGGAAGACGAGTACAAAAAACCGGGGTGCATGTCAGCCGGAAACGGTTTCATTCACATAAACGCAAATGGCAATGTCGAACCATGCCCGTTTTCACACTATGCCGTTGACAATATAAGGGATAAATCCATTCTTGATATATTAAATTCTGAATTTTTCAAACAGTTGAGGAATACTTTTCACGATAAAGAAAACCCTCTAAAGAACTGTATGCTCTTTCAACACGATGACATTGTCAGAAAAATTGCATGGCAGACAAATGCTTTTTGCACGGAAAGACAGTGATTGTCAGGTTTAATACATTTAATAAGGCGGTTTTTTGAAAAATATTCTCAATACAACAGGCCATGAACTGTTGTTTAAAAATATAGTGAGGGCTGAGAATTGTTCGGTTTTCGATTCCCATGGAAACAGATATTTGGATCTCGAATCCGGTATCTGGTGCATGCCGCTTGGACACTGTCATCCGGATATTACAAAAATCATCTCCGAACAGGCGGGTAAAATTATTCACACGGGTTACTGCTATCTCGATCCAGTAATAGATCAAACAGCAGGAAAAATACTTGAAATAACAAAACTTAATTCCGGAAAATGCGTGTTTCTAAGTTCAGGAAGCGAAGCGGTCGAGTTTTCAGTTAAACTAGCCAAAAGCATATCGAATAAACCGTATTTACTTACGATGAAGAATTGCTACCTGTCGGCATTTGGAACAACAGGAGAGAGATGTTCAAAACAATGGATAAATTTCGATTGGATGAACGGTCAAAAAATTGATGAAATTGATTTCGGAAAAATATCCGCTTTTGTATTTGAACCGGGCAGTTCAATGGGACTGGTCGGTTTCCCGCCAAACGAACTGATATCAGAAATAACATCTAAGGTGAGGGAAAACGGCGGGATGGTAATAGCAAATGAGGTCACCACAGGAATTGGAAGAACCGGTTATTGGTTTGGTTGTGAACACTACGGAATAGTCCCCGATATAGTCGCCATGGGCAAGGGTCTCGGAAACGGATATCCCGTAAGCAGTGTTGCGATTTCCGATGAAATTATAAAAAGGATCGATTTAAAAAGCTTTCATCATTCCCAGTCTCATCAAAACGACCCGCTCGGAGCGGCAGTGGCAGGCAAAGTGATTGAAGTTATTGAAAATGAAGACCTTTTATCAAGGAGCAGATCCATTGGAAAGAAGATAAAAGATGAAATTGACGTCATTAAGTTCAGGCATGGAAAGATAAAAGAGGTCAGGGGAAGAGGATTGATGATTGCTGTTGAATTTGAAGAAAGGCACTTTTACGCAAATCATGTTTTTGAAAAATTGATAGAGAAAAAAATAATTCTCGTAAAAAGGCCGGACTTTGAAGTTTTGAGGCTGGACCCTGCCCTGACAATCACCTTAGATGATGTGGATTTTTTTCTTCAAAGCATGGATGAAGCCCTGACAGTAATATGAAGAGGGCGAATGATAAAGATATTTAATTTTGAAATTTCTATGAAATGTGAAAAGGTTCAGGTAGATTTATACATGTCACCTGTTAAAGAGAGGTTTTTATGAAAGCGCTGAGAATATTTTCGGTTATTGTTTTTGTTTTAGCCTTCATGAAAGTTAATTTGAATTCTAACACGCTCGGCAACAGTGAAATAATTATAGACGAACGTCAATATACTTTGAAGACAGATTCAATTGATTGGTCGTTTTGGAGTGGAGAAATTTTGAAATGGCAGGCAAAAGGAGCATGCCAGGCTCAAACAATGGAAGATGCCGGACGTGATTTCACAACAGATGGAGTCCTAACTCTGATAGCCCAGTGGCAGTGCCCGGGCAATGTTTTTTCTGCTGGACAATTGCGTGTATACGACCTCAACAGCGACGGACAGGATAATCTTGTCTACAGCAATTGGGGCGAAACGACATACGTCTATAAGTCACTGTCCGACAATCAGTTTGAATGCGCATTCGTATATCCGAACCCGGTGGGATCATATTTTACATATTTTTTATGTGCTGGCGACGGAGATGAAGACGGAAAACCGGAAATGGTCTTTGGAACAGGAACAAGCGGCGTACCCCGGGATCTGTTTTTTGTAGAGTCCCGCGGAGCCGGATTATACCCTGATTCTGTCGTTCTGGTTTTGCCTGAAAACAACATCGGTGTCAATTACATGTTGATGGATGATCTCGACGAGGATGGCTACAGGGAATATATAGGCGTGAGTCAGGGAAACCACGATTGTCTTCTGTCCATTTGGGAAAACAACGGAGACAACAGTTTTGTACAGGTTTATACGCTTAGCTATGGGTATTACGATGTATGCGGTCAGTTTGCAACGGGAGATTTTGACGGGGACGGGAATAGAGAAATAGTGCTGGTCGTAGCAGGCGACAATGTCGGATCCATTCATGTAATAGAATGTACGGGTGACAATCAATACCAGGAAGTATGGAGCGATTACAGTATTCCGACCAACAATCTTTATTGGGTGACTTCAGGCCCGGACCTCGACAGAGACGGAAAAGGGGATTTTGTAGTCGCGGGAGGAGAAGGGTTCCCTACAGCGGTGTGGTCTTTTTTGGTGTACGAGTCGGCGGGCAATGATTCTTTTCAGCTCGTTTGGACACATCAACGAACATCCGGAATCGTCAATGGCGGAGTTGTGACGGGAGACATAGACGGCGACGGCTTTAACGAGCTGATGTGCCAGGTACCCAACTATACACAGATATTCCAGTACGCAGGCGACGACAGCCTCGAAATTTACTGGGAGTTGGGAACTACTGCCGTGGGTCAAAGCGGCTTAAGACTTCTCGGATCAGATTTCGATAGCGACGGAAAAGGTGAAGCTGTATGGTGGACGACAAGCGATCCGGGCAATCTGGTGATATTTGAAAATGTCTCGACAGATGTCGAGGAAGAGCCTGTATTGTCTGAAGGTATTTTGGATTTTGAAAGCTTTCCGAATCCTCTCAGAGAAAAGGCAGTGATAAGGTTCTGTCTGTCCGAAATCTCATCGGTCGGTTTGAGTTTGTACGATCTTACGGGCAGGGAAGTAAGACGTCTCTTGAACGGACAGATATACGGTCCCGGAAGTCATGAAACGATTATTGACGGCTCCGATCTTCCTCCCGGCCAGTACGTCTGCCGTTTGACTTGCGGAATAGAGACACGGAATTATTTGCTGGTTCTGACAAAATAACGGCAACAACAAATTTCAGTGTTAAAACTTTAAAATAAATATGCCGAAATCGAAAATTCACAGATTTCCCAAGACGAGAATAGCCACGATAGACATATGTTCGGTCGGCCTGCAGAAGCACCACATTGCTGCACTCATCGAAGTTGACGTCACGGCGGGAAGAGAGAAAATCAAAAAGTATAAACGGGAAAGAGGTAGAATCTCTTTCACGGCATGGTTGATAAAAGTGATATCCAAGACGATAAAAGAATACGAACTGGCTGCTTCATATTTGGAAGGAAAATGCAGTGCCCGGATTTTTGAAGATATAAATGTCTCTTTAATAGTCGAGAAGGAAATCTTAGGACAAAAAGTTCCGGTTCCTTTGATAATTGAAAAGGCAGATAAAAGGAACGTCGAATCCATAACCGAGCAGATAAGCGAAGCGAAAGATAGAATAGTTACTGAAAAAGACATCGTCCTACAGAGAAAGACAAGTTTCTATGAACGCATTTACTATGTCCTGCCGGGTTTTGCCCGAAGGTTTTTCTGGAATTACGTTTTAAAGCATCCCAAAACTGCTTACTCGAAAATGGGGAACGTCGCTTTCACTTCGATAGGTATGATGGGAAATGTAACGGGATGGTTCATTCCCGTATCGGTGCATCCGATTTGCTTCGGAATAAGCACTATTACAAAGAAACCGGTCGTAGTAGGCGACAATATCCAAATAAGAGAAATTCTCAACATGACGATTCTCATGGATCACGACGTTATAGACGGTTCACCAATGGCGAGGTTTCTGAGCGACATATCGCAGAACATTCAAAAGGGATCATTCATTGATGAATAATTAGGTAACAAAATGCATATATTAAGCAGGAGTCAACATGAAATTTAAAAATATCGATGGTTTTAGCGGAGAAGACCTTTTGAGAGAAATTGCAGCCGGAGGGAAATTTCTTGTTTTTCAGTACTGCGTATCCATCGTTATTCTAACGTTTAAACGAGTGTCGGCGATTTATTTCGTCAGGGGAAACGAAAAGAAAATAAAATATTCTTTCAAGTATTCACTGTTGACCTGGCTTTTCGGCTGGTGGGGAATTCCGTGGGGGCCGATTTACACAATACAAAGCCTGTATCTGAACGGCAAAGGCGGTAAAGACGTAACAAAAGAAGTTATTTCCGCTGTTTCAAAGCTCAATAAAAAACAATGATTTTTGAACTGAAAGAAAGAGAAAAGATTCTCGCCTATTAATTTCAGAATGTTAAACTTTTTCTCAACTTTTGCAAAATATGGAAACTAAGTTTTGTAAATTATGATTGGTAAAGACAAAAATCTATATAAGCTTATACCAGATGCATCAATATTTATTATCGGAAGCCTGCTTCAATATATAACCATTTACCTGGCTGTTCCGATTTTGAGCGAACGCAAAGTCAATAATCTTTGTGCGTGGATGATTTTATCCGTACCCATGATATTTGTACCTGTTATTACAGGAGGAATACTGATTTTACTGTCGGAAAGAAAAGTGCAAAACTTAAAGGAGAGGCTGAGGATTCGAAAACTTACAAAATATGATTTGAAACAGACGTTTTTCGGATTTTTGGGGATCATTGTAGGCAGTGGAATTGCATTTACGTTTTGCCGTTTACTGAAACTGGATACCAATCCCCCTTTTGCGAGGAACGCGGAGGCATGGACGAATGGGCATTTATGGATGTTCGCTCTTTGGGCTTTATACTGGCCCGTAAATATTCTGGGTGAAAATTTTGTCTGGCGCGGAGTCGTTCTGCCGAGGATGGAAAGAAAAATTGGAAAATCCGCTTGGTTGCTCAATGCGTTTTTGTGGGGTTTATTTCATCTTGCTTTCGGATTAGGAAATTTGATCATTCTTTTACCAACATTAATAATCGTTCCTTTTATTGCTCAAAAAACACATAATACATGGACGGCAATAATATTGCATGCATGTTTATCCGGTCCAGGTTTTATCGCTTTGGCATTTGGATTGATGAAATAAAAAATAGCATGTGAAGTAAGAAGGGTGTAGGAAGTATGCATATAACAGCGTTTCAGTTGCCGTGTACTTCGCTGAAGCGGCCCTGGCGCCAGGCTTTCGTCGTATTGCTCCGCAACAAAACGAGCTACATTGCAGTTGTTAAATTAAAATAATGATGTAAAGTCAATGATAGTATGAATAAAAAAATTTAGATATAGTTGAAACGATGGAAAATTTCATCAATCGCATCCGGCCAAAGGAAGAAATTCGCGACAGGATTGATATCGCTTATAAAATTGAAAAACAAAGCATAATAATTTTTGAAATTCGATCTTCTTTGCGTGATCCTATGCTGAAAATTGAACACCCGATTGCAAAGACGGTCCACGTAAAATCAAAAAATCAATGGAAAATATATTGGATGAAAAGAGACTTGAAATGGCATCCTTACGATCCGGAACCTGTTGTTAAGACCTTGAAAAAGTTTCTCAAAATCGTAACAGAGGATGAGAAAGGCTGCTTTTGGGGGTAAGTAACTGATAGATGAACGAAACCATTTTACAATGCGGAGTGTTATAAAAGAATTGTTGACAAAACGATAGAATTTTCTTACACTGCTACCCAAAAAATTGCCGTTACAGACGCCGAAATTCATGAAAACGGCCATGAATACGGGGGACCCAATTTTAGGGGCGTATTCCTGAAACAGGATAGGGTACTTCCAAACCCGAGCCCGTCAGCTAACCTCGCAGGCTTTTGGAAGGGCAAGAATACCCAAACATAACCGTTTTTGCGGTCTTGTTTATCCTTGCCCTGAAAAAGTAAGGATAGACATGGAAAAACGCAGTATATATCGTCAAAAACTACATCCGTACGAAGTATTGGTCGCGGGTTATTTCATTATAACTTTAATCGGTGCTTTTCTACTCGGATCTCCCCCGGCGATGAAAAACGGGCAATGGCAGAGTTTCATAGATTCGTTTTTTATGGCTTCATCCGGAATAAGTACGACAGGTCTTTCGGTGGTTGATATTGGGAGAGATTATACTTTGTTCGGGCAAATTGTTTTACTCGCTATTTTTCAAATTGGTGGCCTTGGCTACATGACTTTTATCATTTTTTTTATGTATATCTTGGGTGTTAAATCTGACCTGTGGACTCAAATTGTTGCAAAAGAATCGCTGTCTGGAACGAATCTCAGAATACTCGGGAAATTATTTTTCTCTGCAATGATTTTAACGATTATATCCGAGTTTATCGGGGCACTAATTTTATCTCTGTTTTGGATTGGCAGGTTCAGCATTCTCAGTTCACTGTATTTTGGTACGTTTCATTCAGTGTCCGCTTTTTGCACGGCGGGTTTTTGCTTGTTCCCTGACAGTTTGATTGGATATCAAAACAGCGTCATTGTCAACCTGACCATAAGCATTCTTTCCCTGTTAGGAGGAATAGGATTTGTTGTTTTGTTCGATTTGTTATCGTATTTTAAAAATAAATCATCAAAAATAGGCAACCGGCAATTAACTGTGCACACCAAGTTCGTATTGCTTGTCACTACGGTCATAATTTGCGTCAGCGCAATTTTTTTGATCGCAGCAGGAAAATGGGGCTCGGAAACCACTCTAGGGCAAAGATTTCAATACTCTTTTTTTCAAGTTATCTCGGCATCAACTACGGACGGATTCAACACGATTAATATTAAAGAAATGAATAATGTAAGTATGGTCTTGATAATGATTCTCATGTTCATAGGCGCCTCGCCGGGAAGTACGGGTGGAGGCATTAAAACAAGCACTGCCGGTGTTATATGTCTTTTTGTTTTATCTATCATAAATGGAGGTGAAAATGTTACGGTCAATGTTCTTAAACGGAAAATATCCAACGATGCTGTAAACAAATCAATGGGTGTGTTTATGCTTTTTATACTTTTCATTGTAGTGAATCTGTTGATTCTGACTATAACTGAGAAAGGAACGTTTCTTCAGATCTTATTTGAAATTGTATCCGCTCTGGGAAACGCGGGTCTTTCTACCGGTATTACTTGTGGTTTGAGCAATACCGGTAAGATAGTATTATCTGTAACCATGTTTGTCGGACGCATCGGTCCGCTGACTCTCGGTTTTTTGATAATGAGCAGGAAAAAACCACGTTCATTGAAATGTCCTGAAGAAGAAATATACATAGGATAGGAGCATTAACGTGAATAAATATGCAGTCATAGGGTTAGGAAGCTTCGGTATGAATATTGCTGTTAGCCTAGCAAAAAATGGTCATGGCGTTGTTGCCGTTGATTCAGACAAGGAAAAAATAGACGTCATTAAAGATCGCATAACATTGGCTTTTCAAGCGGACGTGACGAATATAAAAGTCTTGAGGGATTTAAACATTAAAGAGTTCGACGGTGTAATTGTCAGCGTAGGACCCAGAATTGAAACGAGCGTTCTTATTGTTCAATATTTAAAGACTCTTGACGTTAAAAATATATTAGTCAAGGCTTTATCCGATGACCATTACAATCTGCTTCAGACAATCGGCGTCAAAAGGATTGTTTATCCTGAAAAGGATGAGGCGCAGCGACTTTCTTTCCTCTTAAGCATGAAAAATGTTCGCGAATACATTCCTTTTTCGGAGGAGTTCGTACTTCAGGAAGTGATTTGTCCTTTGTCTTTGACGGGGAAAACGCTTCAAAAACTTGACATCAGAAAAAAATTTCAGATTCTTATAATAGGTGTCAGAAACGAAAACAAAGACAATATAATTGAAATACCCGATTCACAAACGGTTTTAAATCAGGGAGATTCATTGTTTATAATCGGAAAAAAAAGTGATTCGAATAAATTCTCGAAAATGAAATCTTAAGAAAGTGAATTCCAAGGAGAGGACTGAAAACAGAAAGGAATTTCGGGATGAAGTCATTCCGGTGTTCGGCTCATGTGTTTATAATGGGTATAAAATGTGTTTACAAAAAATTACTAACGAAGCTATCATTAGGGACCCGTCTTCAAGGAGGAATGATTTTATGGATAGTGATTGTAGCGGCTGTCGGTCTAAAAATATTTGATTGTTGCCTCCGAATAAATATTGTTTTACTCACAAATCTTTTTGGAGGCGATAAGCCGGAAGGATTGCAAGGAGTGAACAATGATAAAATTCTACAAAATTTTCAACGAAAAAGATATCAAGGAAATCGGCGAATTCCAGGAAAATTGCTGGATCAATGTTGTTGATCCGGATGAATCAGAAAAATCATGGCTCATTGAAAAATTCGAAATTGACGGAGAAAACATATCAGACATACTCGATATTGACGAACAGTCGAGATACGAAAAAGACGAGAATTACACATTGTTTATAATGAGGGGTCCCGCCTTCGATAAAAACAGGGACGTATCATATTTTACCGTTCCTATAGGCGTCATTTTTCATGAAAAATGCCTGATAACCATATGCCTTCAGGACAATATCGTGATAAGAAATGTATTGTTTAGCAAAATGAAAAATATAAGGATTACAACAAAAAACATTTTTCTTTTGACGTTATTTTTAAGGTCATCAATAAATTTTCTTATCTTTTTGAAAGCATTGAACAAAGAGACTTCTTTGATAGAAAAGGACCTGAAAAAATCAATAAAAAACACGGAATTGTACGATCTGTTGACAATAGAAAAATCACTCGTATTTTTCACGACTGCATTGAGATCAAATGAACTGTTGCTTGAAAAGATTCAAAAAGGAGTCGTACTGAAATTGTACGAAGACGAAATTGAGGCGCTTGAAGACGCTATGACCGAAAACAAGCAGGCGATTGAGATGGCGAACATACACAGCAATATATTGAGCGGGATGATGGACGCTTTCGCTTCGATAATTTCTAACAATCTCAACGTCGTGGTAAAAAAACTGACTGCTATTTCCCTGGTTCTCATGATACCGACACTTATTGCGAGTATTTACGGCATGAACGTGGGACTGCCCTTTCAGCACAGTGTCTATGCATTTCTAATTGTAATTCTGGGATCCGTTCTTTTATCTGCGGGAGCTCTGATATTCTTTGTCCTCAAGAAATTCTTGTAAAGAATAATCAATCGTTTTACATTAATTTTAATTCTGATAAAGAACATAAACGAACCGGGAAAGGAAATTTGTGCTCTTGACCGTTGTATTACTTGTTTTGGGAATAATCTTTCTCACGGGAGGAGCAGAATTTCTGGTCAGAGGAAGTTCAGGACTGGCAAAAAGGTTGGGGATTTCTCCTCTGGTCGTTGGGCTGACGGTTGTCTCGTTCGGAACGAGCAGTCCGGAACTTGTTGTCGGTGTAAAATCAGCTCTATCAGGATATGCGGGCCTTGCCGTAGGAAATGTTCTGGGGTCGAACATCGTGAACATAGCTTTAATTCTCGGCATAGCTTCTCTCATAAATCCGCTGAGAGTACACCTCAAGGCGGTAAAACGGGATTCTCCATTTCTCGTAATTATGTCGGCGCTGGCCTTTGTGTTTCTATTCGACAGGAAACTTTTCAGAGTGGAAGCTGTAATACTGGTATTTTTCTGCGCCATGTACATTGCTTTTACCATTTTCATGGCTGTGCGGGAAAAAGACGCCGAAAAAGAAGACAGGAAAATCTGCAGAACTCCCTGGTTTTTACTTGTAATTTCGATGGCAGGCGGTCTGTCTGCTTTGCTGATAGGGGCGAATCTGCTGATTAAGGGAGGAATCGATCTCGCTCGGTTTTTCGGAGTCAGCGAGGAAATAATAGGTATTTCCATTGTCGCTGTCGGCACAAGCCTGCCCGAACTGGCGTCGTCCGTAATCGCTTCTATAAGAAAAGAGGCGGACCTTGCCATTGGCAACATAATCGGCGCGTGTACTTTGAATTTAGGTTTCGTCCTCGGGATTTCAGGAACCATTTCATCTTTTTCGTTTCCTCTATTAAAGATAGACGATCTTTTGGTCATGTTTCTCGTCGGATTGTTACTCTTCCCGTTTCTGAAATCAAATTTCAGGCTGTCCCGTAAGGAAGGCGCAGTCTTCGTCATGATTTATATTGTCTATATTTTCTTTTTGTGGTTGTGACGACAAATTCTTTAAAAGGTTTTGTCTTCAACCTATTGGTTGTAAAGAAATGCTCCATATAATTCTTTCGTATTTGACAATTTAGTATTTTTTTACATAATTTTGAAAAGGTCAACAACCTTCTCCGCTATAATTTCGACAAATACAGGAAAAACGGCAATATACCTTAGCCCCGCAGGGAATATGCCCACGTCAATCCTTGGTTCCGCCAACCAATGCACAGGTTCGGCGTCTGGGGGGGAAGCATAATAATCGCCGTTGCGTGCCTTGAAGGCTTCTTGGACCAGACAGTGGAAAACTCGAAAATTATGATAAAACCGGAAAAAGCTGTGACAGAGCGGTCCGACTAAGACGGTTTTGCCAAAACCCTCGCCTTTGTCGGTTACTTTATTGACCTGAGCAAAAATGAGTGTCAGAAAATTTAACCGACGAAAAGTTGACATAAACCTTAAAGAGTCTTAAAATCCTGTGTTAATAGAAACGGGGAAATATGTTTTATAAGGAAAATCCGTTAAATTGATGAGAACGGAAACGGTAATCACAACAAAACTAACAACAGGTATATTGAAAAGACGTTAAAGTTTAATATTTATAATCAAGATGTTTGTGAAAAATTCATTTCACCAGATAAATTTTCGATAACACTTTCCTGGGATTCGGGAGCACACACCCTCTGTAAGCAGATACAATACTAAGAAGGAACAGTTTATGAATCAAAGTATGCCAATATTAAAAATAGGAAATCTTGAAGCAAAGATACCGATAATTCAGGGGGGTATGGGAGTCGGTATTTCGCTTTCGGGTCTGGCAGCCGCGGTGGCAAAAGAGGGTGGGATTGGTGTCATTGCCACAGCGGGAATCGGCATGCTTGAACCCGATTTCCTGACAAATTACAAAGAAGCGAACATAAGAGTTTTAAAAAACGAAATCAGAAAAGCGAGAAAACAGACAAACGGCCTCATAGGCGTCAACGTCATGCTGGCTCTTTCGGATTTTGATGATTTGGTACTTACTGCGGTAGATGAGGGAATTGATTTGGTTTTAATGGGAGCGGGACTTCTGTTAAAAATACCTGAAACACTGACGCTTGAAAGAATTAAAAATATTCCGACAAAATTTATACCAATAGTGTCATCGGCAAATGTCGCTAAAATAATATTTCACCATTGGGCTAAAAAATACAATCATGTTCCTGATGCGGTGGTCGTCGAAGGGCCTTTGGCCGGAGGACACCTCGGTTTCAAAAAAGATCACATCTTCGACCCGGATTATCAATTGGAAAAGATATTACCTGAAGTATTATCTGTATTAAAAGTATACGAACAGCAGTTCAGTAAAAAAATCCCAGTGATCGCCGCCGGCGGTATTTACACGGGAGCGGATATTCATAAGTTTATTCGAATGGGAGCCCAGGGAGTGCAGATGGCGACAAGATTTGTCGCAACCCATGAGTGTGACGCGTCTGACGAATTTAAAGAGGCTTACATAAATTGCAAAGAAGAAGACATTGTCATAATAGACAGTCCTGTTGGTTTGCCGGGAAGAGCCATCAGAAACAAGTTTATAAAAGACGTATTGGACGGCCATAAAAAACCCTTCAAATGCCCGTGGACGTGTTTGAGAACGTGCGATTTCAACAAAGTGTCTTATTGCATAGCTCTGGCCCTTACAAACGCCAAAAAAGGCAACCTCGATGACGGATTCGTTTTTGCGGGAGCTAATGCCTACAGAGTAAATAAAATCATTTCTGTTAAAGAATTAATTGGAACCCTTGTAGATGAATATGAAAAGCAGGAACGCTCAGATCCGACCGTTGTCTGATGAAAAACGCATTCCAATAGCAAATATTATTCTTGACCCCATGCCTCCCGGTTTAAAATAAATTTTCCCGCGCTGTTTGTTTTTATGTCACTGAAGGCTTTATCAAAGTTTAGAAATCAAAAGATATAAAATATCGAATGATTCATGTCTGCATTTGAAGTATGATTTCATCGATGATTCTGAAAATTATTCCTCCCCGACTTATAAATTGATGTAAAAGGGAAACATTACATGAAAGACATGACAAGCGGAAGCGTCACAAAAAATATTCTGATTTTCAGCGTGCCTATGCTTCTCGGAAATGTATTTCAGCAGTTTTACAATGTTGTCGATTCTATTGTAGTCGGTCGGTTCATAGGAAAAGGGGCGCTGGGCGCTGTCGGTGTTTGTTTTCCCATAATATTTTTCATTGTAGCCCTGATCATGGGAGCTACCATGGGTTCTATGGTTCTCGTCGCGCAGTTTTTCGGAGCAAAAAATTATGAAAAACTCAGGGCGACAGTAGACACGACATACATTGTCATGTTTTTGACGGCCTTGCTCATGACCTTCATAGGACTTTTGACGAGCGGGTATATACTCAGGCTTTTAGGCACTCCCGCCGATGTCATAAAAGACGCTAAAACTTATCTCGATATAATATTTGCCGGACTCATATCAATTTTCGGATACAACGGGCTCAGCGCTATAATGAGAGGAGTCGGCGATTCCAAAACGCCTCTGTATCTGCTCATTGTTTCAAGCTTGATAAACGTAGCTCTCGACCTTATTTTTGTGCTGGTTTTCAGATGGGGAGTCGCCGGAGTCGCTTGGGCGACGGTGATAGCTCAGACGATTTCGTTCGTGCTCGGAGTCGTCATATTAAATATGAAAAATCCGCTGCTGTCCCTGAGGATAAGAAACTGCAGATTTGACAAAAAAATATTCACGGAGAGCATAAGAATCGGAATCCCGTCTGGTGTACAGCAGATGTTCGTATCCCTCGGCATGATGGCTTTGACTAAAATAGTCAACGGTTTCGGAACTAACGCCCTGACAGCTTTCACGGCAGCGGGTAGAATTGACTCCTTTGCGATGATGCCCGCCATGAATTTTTCTATGGCTCTTTCGACTTTTACAGGCCAGAACATAGGAGCGAAAAAAATGCAAAGAGTCTCCAAGGGCTTAAAAAGTACGCTTTTAATGTCGATAATATATTCGCTTGCAGTGACTCTGCTAATTTATTTCAAGGGCGGAGACTTGATCAGGATTTTTAACACCGATCCGGAAGTCGTCAGCATAGGAAGAGAATATTTGTTGATAGTCAGCTCTTTTTATATCGCCTTTTCCGTTATGTTCGCTTCAAACGGGCTTCTCAGAGGCGCCGGCGACACATTGATACCGATGATAATCACCCTTTTCTCTCTCTGGGCGTTCAGAGTTCCGCTTTCATATTTTTTGTCGAGGTTTATAGGTACATCAGGCATTTGGTGGGGGATACCTGTCGCATGGTGTTTCGGAGCGTTCGCCTCGCTCCTCTATTACAAAAGCGGCAACTGGAGAAAGAGAATTGCCATTAAAAGTTTTGACGCAAGCAAAGTAGTAGAACAGGAAATAATCAACGAAGTTGAATGCGAAGATTTGGAGAAAAAGGAATTCAGACCGTAAACTTTGAAAGTTATAAAGGCAAAAGGAAGGGCGACATGAAAGACGGCTCGATAATAATCATCGGAGCGGGATTCGCCGGAATGTCCGCAGGCATATATGCTCAAATGAACGGATACAAGACAGAAATATTCGAATCGCACAATCTGCCCGGAGGTCTTTGCACCGCCTGGAAAAGGAAGGGATACACCATTGACGGGTGCGTCCACTGGCTCGTAGGTTCTTCTCCCAAAAGCGGCATGTACAGATTTTGGCAAGAAGTCGGAATAA
The DNA here is from genome assembly GCA_016934535.1 of candidate division WOR-3 bacterium. NCBI lineage: Bacteria > Pseudomonadati > Caldifarciminota > Caldifarciminota bacterium. The sequence continues at coordinate 67,009 of JAFGSQ010000006.1, read as the reverse complement.
CCGGAGGAAGCAAATTCATAGATTTGGATGAATTCATGCGCTACGAGTATGCTGACGGAAGAAAACTGATTTTCTACTCAGACGTGGATAAATTCGAAAAACAATTGCTTGAATTTTCTCCTGAGGACGAAAAACCGATTAAAGATTTCACAAACAGCATTAGAATGTGCCTCGGTTTTGACAAACCTTCCGACGCCGATCCCTTTTTCAAGAAATTGGTGAACTATGCAAGAATGGGTCTTCTCTTTGTTACAAAGGGAAGAAAAATAAAACATTTGATGAATGTCAGCACGGAGGAATTTATAGAAAACTTCAAAAATCCGGCTCTTCGCGAAGCTTTTCGTCATATCTGGATACCTGAATTTTCAATGTTTTTCATGGTTTTTACGTTCGCTTTTCTTCACAACAAAAATGCCGGATATCCTGTCGGCGGTTCAATGCCTTTGTCGCGAGCGCTTGAAAAGAGATACAAAGATTTGGGCGGAGTCATTCATTACGGAAAGCGAGTGGATAAAATCTTGACAGAAAATGACAAAGCGGTCGGAGTGAAGTTATCAGACGGGACAGAACATAGAGCGGAAAAATTTATTTCGGCGGCAGACGGGCATACTACGATATTTAAAATGCTGGACGGCAAATATACGGACGAGAAAATCCGGGAAACCTACGAAAAGTGGAAAATTTTTCCTCCTCTGGTATATGTCGGATTGGGAGTGAACAAGTCGTTTGAAAACGAACCGAAAACGGTCTCTGGTATTTGCTTTCAATTGAAAAAACCCGTTGAAATTGGCGGTTCGATGATTAAATGCCTTTCCGTTCATATATTCAATCAGGATGCTACCATGGCTCCCGCCGGCAAGACTTGTCTCACCGTCATGCTGTCGAGCAGTTACGAATACTGGAAGGAAATCGCCAGGGATAAAACGGCTTATCAGCAGAAAAAAGAGCAGATAACAAAAATTGTCATCGAAGCGCTCGAAGAACGATTTGCCGGAATATCAAACCAGATAGAGATGTCCGACGTCGCTACACCTCTGACTTTTGAAAGATTTACGGGTAATTGGAAAGGCAGTTTCGAAGGCTGGCTGATAACGCCTGAAAATTCCCATGTTGTCATGAAACCTATGAGCCAGACGTTACCCGGATTGGCCGATTTTTACATGTGCGGACAGTGGGTAGAACCGGGAGGCGGTCTGCCGACCGGTGTCATGTCGGGGAGAAGACTTTTGAAAGCGATTTGTAAAAAAGACAGAAAGAAATTTAAATCAACAATTGCGTAAATTATACCTGAGGTAAAAAATGAGTATTCGTGAATGGCGCGATGAAGATCTTTCGGACCTGATGAATCTATTGAAAGAATTGTCGGAATCCATAGATTGTAATTTTCACAATGATTTTCAAGTCTTAAAAAAAAATTCGACGAGATGTATACGAGATCAGAGATTTATAAAGCATTTGTGTACGAAAAAGAAGGAAAGGTAATCGGTATCTGAATTCGGGAATTTGACTGATTTTAATATTCTTTTCGTGTATATTTTATGTCTGCAAAAACAGGAAGGTATGACATGAGCATTAAAATTTACAATACTTTAAGCAGGTCTTTGGAAGAATTCAGGCCAGAAGATTCAAACAACGTAAAACTTTATGCCTGCGGTGTGACCGTTTACGACGAAGCTCACATCGGTCACGCCAGCCAGGCAGTTTTTTTTGACGTCATAAGAAGTTATCTCGAATACAGAGGCTTTAAGGTTTTTTATGTAAGAAATTTTACAGACATAGACGATAAAATAATAAATAAAGCTTTTGAGACAGGTAAATCCGCGTCTGAAATCAGCAGTCATTACATTGAAGAGACCCGGAATGATTTACAAAAGATAAAAGTCAGATCCGCGACGGCAGAACCAAAAGTCACCGACCACGTCAAAGACATTATAAAATTTATAGAAGAATTGATTGAAAAAGGTTTCGCATACGAATCGCGGGGAGACGTTCTTTTTTCAGTAGATAAATTCAAAGGATACGGAAAACTGTCAAACAGGAAAACCGAGGAATTGCTCGAGCAGGAACCTTCTGAAAGCAAGAAAAATCCGGCAGATTTCGCCCTGTGGAAAGCCGCTAAACCGGGCGAGCCGTCATGGGAATCCCCCTGGGGAAAAGGAAGGCCGGGCTGGCACATCGAGTGCTCGGTCATGGCCCGTGAACTTTTGGGAGATACGCTGGATATACACGGCGGAGGAGTTGACCTGCTTTTCCCTCATCATGAAAATGAAATAGCTCAAAGCGAGAGTTTGACGGGAAAACCGTTTTCCCGCTACTGGATACACAACGGCCTGGTGATGGTCAACAACCAGAAAATGAGCAAGAGCCTCGGAAATTTCTATACAATAAAGGAAGCTCTCGAAAAATTCGAACCCGATGTGATCAGATACATTATCCTGTCGCATCATTATTCTTCAAACATCGATTTTTCCGAGGACGCATTCAAAAACGCAGAGAAGAGAGTTTTCTATTTTTACAAATCGCTCCTTTCTGTAAACCGTTTTCTGGAAAGCGCTTCAGATATTAAAAGGCCTGAGCTGCAATCAAAAGGCAATGGATTGAAAGAACTATTTGAACAGGGCATGGACGACAATTTCAACACGGCAAAGGTCATTGCCGAATTATCAAACGCCTTCAGCGAAGCAAACAGGATATTGTCGGACAAAAAAACGAGTGAAGAGGAAAAAGTGAAAATAATTTCGCTTTTCAAAAAAGACTTCGAAGTCATTTCAAAAGTGCTTAATTTATTAAACGACGACCCCCGTGATGTGGTTGAAAAAATAAAATTAAAGTATTTAAACAGGTTGAATCTAAAGCAGGAAGAACTCCAAAAAACAATCGACGCCCGGAATGAGTTCAAGAAAACAAAAGATTACACTTCAGCCGACGGCATAAGGGCTGAATTAATGAGCAAAGGAATCAAGCTTCTCGATTATCCGAACAGAACTGATTGGGAACTTTTGATATGATAATCGAAAAGCAGTGTTTTAAAGTATTAATGAGTATAAATGTCTTCGGTGGAGATTTTAAAAGTTGTTATGAGGGAGTATAGATGTCTGTTTTCTACGAAGATTCATATTGCGGTCTTTTCTGCGGAGCTTGTGAAATTTTACTCGCTTACAAAAGAACTTCGGAAGAAGGCCGGTGTTTTGAGTGGGCTGATTTTCCCGAACCGATTAAAAACCACATAAGTCCAGCCAGGATTGAGTGCAGGGGTTGTAAGTCTGATCTGGTTTTTGAGGGCTGTAAAAAATGTAAAATGCGGGAATGCGCTAAAAACAAACAGGTTCAATTCTGTTTTGAATGCCCGGATTTTCCCTGTACTCTCTTAAAAGAGATGAAGGTGGCTGTTGATTCGTTAAAAGTCTCACTGCCTCATGTAAGATTCATAATAAACAATATGATGGATATAAAAAGACTAGGCAAGGACGAATGGTTGAAGTCTCAAAATGAATACTGGAAGTGCAGAAAATGCGGAAAGAGGATGGGCTGGTATGATGAGGCATGCCGTTCGTGCGGAGAAAAAATCCCTCGAAGATATTAAAAAACATGAAATTACGGGGTGAGACTAATGAATAAAAAAAAATGGTATGAAGCTTTGTTCGAAAATTACGGAGACACTTACGACAAAGAGACTTTTACAAGAGGAACCATCGGTGAGTGCGATTTTATTGAAAAGGAGTTGAACAAAGATAAATCGGTCAAAATTCTCGATGTCGGATGCGGGACAGGAAGGCATTCAATCGAGTTGACCAGAAGAGGTTACAAAGTCAAAGGAATAGACATGTCTGAATCCATGCTCGTAAAAGCGAGAGAAAAAGCCGAAAAATCGGGTCTCAGGATTGATTTTTCGAAGCACGACGCGAGAAATCTTCCTTTTGAAGCAGAATTTGAATCAGTCATAATGCTCTGTGAAGGCGGTTTCCCTCTGATGGAGACCGACGAAATGAACTATGAAATTCTTAAAAGTGCTACGAAGTCTCTTAAAAACGGTGGGAAATTGATATTCACGACATTAAACGGACTTTTTCCTCTGTATCATTCTGTCGAAGAGTTTTGTGCCAAAGATTCGGCGCAGGGCAACGCGACATACAGGAGCAACACTTTCGATCTCATGACATTCAGAGACCACAACATAACTGAACTGGAAAACGACGAAGGAGCGAAAATATCCCTGGAGTGCGACGAAAGGTATTACGTACCGAGCGAGATAACGTGGCTTTTAAAGACCCTGGGGTACAAAAAAATCGATATATTCGGCGCGAAACTCGGCGCTTTTTCGAGAGATGACAAACTGACGACGGAAGATTTTGAAATGCTCGTTGTGGCTGAAAAATAGATAATTTGTTTCTATATATTTTTTTTGTAAAAACTTTTCAAAGCTTGATCGAGGATGTTTAATGATAACTAAAGCACTGATAACTGCAAAAGAAATATTCAGAAAAATAGTAATAGAAAAGAATCTTATGGATTGTAATATCTCGATACTTGTTAAAACCCTGTCACCGGAAGAAGCCATAGGTTCGCCGGGAAGGAGGGATTTCCCTATCCTGATCGGTAAAGAAAGAGTAATTGAGGCTGATTTTGTCGGGTCAAAAGCGCACGTATTTACTGACACGCCAAGGGAATTTACAGGAAAGTTGAAAGATGTGTTAGAAATGTCGCTTTCTGACAACAGCAGACGTGCTTTGTTTATCGCCGCAATGAACTCTGTTTTGAAACATCTTTCAATTGTGAAAAACACCATCCACTGCAAAGACGAGGATCCGGAAGAATGTGCTCAGGAAATATCTTCATTCATTAATAATGAGTTTTCTTCTTCCGTCGTTGGCCTCATAGGATTGAATCCCGCCATACTGGATTCCCTCCGCAGAAATTTCGGAACCGGGAACATAAGAGCAACCGATCTAAATCCTGCGAATATAGGAGTGGAAAAGTATGGAACAATAATTTGGGACGGCGAAACCGAAACTGAAAGACTCATCAGGGAATCTGACGTTGTTCTTCTCACAGGTACAACTTTTGTAAATGACTCGTTTGACGGTATCTGGGAAAAAATATGCCGACACAATAAAAAGTATATAATTTTCGGTGTCACATGCGCAGGAATATGCGAATTGTTGGGATTGAACAGAATATGCCCGCGGAGCAGAGAAAAGGCGTCAACATGAAAATTCTCAAAGAAATAATATCCGACCTTGAAAAGGGAGTGAAAGTAAGCGCAATAAGAAAAGGCTCTCTTTGGACGGGCGTTGTCAGCAGGCGATGCGGATTATCTTCTGCTTTAAACGGAAGAAATTGCGGGAAATACGGACATGAAAACTTTGCCGATAAATATTCGGACATGTCCGCCGATAAACTCGCTTCATTATCTCTTTCGGACGATATTGCCGAAGCATCACTCGGTATGGCCGCGATAAATTCTGTCATTGACATTGATATTGAATCTTGTGAGGAATTTAATTCCAAGGATTTCATTATAAAATCAGGAAAAGGGAAAAACGTGTCTGTCGTAGGTCATTTTCCTTTTGTCGATGAACTCAGGAATGTCACTAAAAATCTGTGGGTTATTGAAAAAAAGCCTAAGCCGGGAGACTTTCAGGAAGGCGACAGCAAGACATATTTACCCGAGTCGGACATCATTGCCATAACGAGCACAACTTTTATAAATCACACTTTATCGAATCTTCTAAAGCTTTGCCCGGATGAAAGCGTTAAAATTTTATTAGGGCCGACCACTCCATTGACGAAAATTCTTTTCGATTATGGTATAGACGTTATTTCCGGTTCGTATGTCACTGATACTGATCTCGTTCTTGAAAATATAAAAAAAGGTATGAGCTTCAGTGCGATGAAAAAATGCGGAGGTATAAAGCTTGTTAATCTTGTAAGGTGTCAAACAAAAATATTCCCGACAAGCGATTGATTTCTACGTATGCAGGATCAATGTGAACATTTAAACAAGTACCCCAAATAAAGACAACATTTTCGAATCATTTATTCTGTAAAAAAAATTATTTTTTTAATTCTCATAATAAAAGTATTCTTGTATAATATGCCGTCTTTTTTCAAAATAAATTTTTATTTACGTACGCTGAACTTGGTGGAAAGCAAACAGTAAAGGAAAAGGCATGAAAACAGAGACGAAAGAGAATTTTGAGAAAATAACCGGCAAATATCCGAAGCCGGAATCGGCTTTGTTGCCGGTTATGCAGCATTTACAGAAAAAAAACGGCAATTACATGAGTCCGGCGTTGATTGAAAAAATATCACGTATTACCGGAGTGAGCAAAAGCCGTGTTTTCAGCATCGCCACATATTATTCGATGTTCAATACGGTTCCGGTGGGGAAATATCACCTTCAGGTTGATACTTGTGTTCCCGGCTATCTTCACGGTGCAGATAAAATAGTAAAATATCTCAGTTCAAAACTCGGAATAAATGTCGGTGAAACCACAAAAAACGGAATGTTCACATTGTCCACGGTTCAGGACCTGGCTTCATGCGCAACGGGTCCGGTGATACAGGTCAACGACAGGTATTTCGAAAATATGACAGTAAGTAAAACTGAAAAGCTTATTGAATCTCTGAAAAAAGGCAAAATACCGGAAAAAAGCTCAAAGATGAGAGTCGTTTCGGAGTGCAATATACTTTTGAACGATCGTTCCAAAAAGGATTGCCGCACTTTATCATATTATAAGTCCAACGGCGGGTACGAAGCGCTGACAAAAGCCCTGAATATGAGGCCCGAAGAAGTTGTAAATGAAGTTAAAGAGGCTCAAATCCGCGGAAGAGGAGGAGCCGGTTTTCCTGCAGGAACCAAGTGGTCATTTCTTCCAAAAAATGATCCGCGCCCTGTTTACCTTATTTGCAATGCCGACGAAGGGGAACCCGGAACCTTCAAAGACAGGCAGATCATGGAATTTAATCCCCATTTGCTTATTGAGGGTATAGCCATCTGCGTTCACGCGATTAAAGCGGCCAAAGCATTTGTCTACATAAGAGGGGAATTTTCCTGGATAGCCGATATCCTCGAAACGGCAATTGAAGAAGCCAAAAATGACGGTCAGATAAAACACATAGACATAGTGGTTCACAGAGGCGCAGGTTCATACGTGTGCGGAGACGAAACCGCACAGATTGAATCATTGGAGGGGAAAAGAGGAAATCCGAGATCCAAGCCGCCTTTCCCTGCGAACTTCGGTCTCTACGGATGCCCGACAGTTGTCAACAATGTCGAAACTTTATCTTGTGTTCCATACATTGTCGGAAAAGGAGCGGCCGAATTTAAAAAAATCGGAACAAAAGACAACTACGGACCCAAAATATTCGGAGTTTCCGGACACGTCAGCAATCCCGGCGTGTTCGAATATCCTCTTGGCACAAAACTCAGCGTTATTCTCAAGGCGGCGGGAGGAGTGAAAGGGAAAATGAAAGCGATAATCGTCGGAGGACTTTCTGTGCCTGTTCTCACAGCCAAAGAGGCAAAGAACCTTTTGCTCGATTACGATTCATGCGCTAAAGCCGGGACTGCTTTGGGTTCGGGCGGAATAATAGTGATTAACGACACTGTGTCTATACCTGCTTTAGCCCTGAGAACCATGGAGTTTTATCACCACGAATCCTGCGGACAGTGTACGCCCTGCAGAGAAGGTTCTCTCGTAATTGTCAACAAACTGCGCGACATAGTCGAAGGCAGAGGGTCAAAATCAGACATAGACCTTATTGTTAATCTTTGTTCGAACATAAAAGGGCTGACTCTTTGCCCAACCGGTGAAGCGTTTTCCTTACCCATAAAAGCCATGGTAGAAAAATTCAGGTCAGAGTTTGAGGCTCTGGTGAATAATTGAAAAAGGAGAATCTCTGATGAGCAAAAAAATGATTATCGACGGAAGAGAGATAACCTTTGAAGGTGATAAAACAATACTTCAGGTTGCGAGGGAGAATGATATTTACATTCCATCGCTCTGTTATCATACCAAAATCGGTCCTGCGAGCATGTGCAGAATATGCGTTGTAGAGGTAGAGGGCATGAGAGGACTGCAGACCTCATGTTCGCTGGCGGCGGCAGACCAGATGAAAATCAGGACGAATACTGAAACAATTATTGAATCTCGCAAGATGATAGTCAACCTGCTTTTAGCCAACGGGAATCACAACTGTCTGTCGTGCGAGCGCAACGGAGACTGCGAACTTCAGGACGCCGCTTATCATCTTGGAATTGAAGTACCTGCTTTTTTGGTCGAACAGAAAGAGGAGAAGGACGAAAGCGCCGCGTTCATAATGAGAGATTTCGGCAAGTGTATTCAGTGCGGACGCTGTATAGAGGGATGTAACAATCTTGTGGTCAATGAAGTTCTTGATTTTGGATACAGGGGCGGACACACAAAAGTAGTTTGCGATGAGGACAGTCCGATGGGAGATTCAACGTGCGTTCAGTGCGGGGAATGCGTTCAGTTATGCCCTGTAGGAGCCCTGGTGGACAAAAAAGGCATGGGAAAAGCGCGGGCCTGGGAGATAGAAAAAGTACGAACTACATGTCCATACTGCGGTGTGGGCTGTCAGCTTGAGTTGTGGGTTAAAGGGGATCAGATTGTAAGAGTCAAAGGAGTTGATGAAGCGAAACCGAATCAAGGGCATCTTTGTGTCAAAGGGCGCTACGGTTACGACTTCATTTATGATAAAGACAGACTTACGACTCCTCTGATAAGGGAAAAAGACGGCAAGTTCAGGGAAGCAGACTGGGACGAAGCTCTTTGTCTGGTCGCTGACAAATTCAAGCAGATTTTGAAAGAATCCGGTCCCGATGCTCTCGCTGCTGTCAGCTGTGCGAGGAGCATAAACGAAGACTCCTACAACATGCAGAAGCTTTTCAGGAGCGTCGTAGGCACAAACAACATTGACCATTGCGCACGAACTTGACACGCTCCGACAGTTGCCGGTCTGGCAACTACCTTCGGTTCCGGTGCGATGACAAATTCTTTCGGTGAATTTGAAAACGCCAAGATGTTTTTCCTGATCGGCACAAACATGACGGAAGCGCATCCCGTGGCTTCGTATTTCGTCAAACGCGCAAAGAAAAAAGGCGCAAAGCTTATCGTAGCCGATCCCAGAAAACACGATCTGGCTAAGAAGGCGGACATTTTTGCACAGATAAAGGTGGGTTCGGACATTGCTTTTCTCAATGGCATCATGAATGTTCTGATAACCGAGAATCTCTACGACAAGAAGTTTGTCGAGGAAAACTGCGAGAATTTTGAGGAACTTAAAAAAACGGTCATGAACTATCCGCCCGAAAAAGCCTCAATTATATCCGGTGTTCCCACCGAGAAAATCATAGAAATAGCCAAAACGATGGCGTCTGTCAAACCCGCCATGCTCTGTTACACGCTCGGCATAACAGAACACACATGCGGAAAAAACAACGTCATGTCTACCGCCAACCTCCAGATGCTTTTAGGAAACATGGGCAAAGAAAGCGGCGGAGTGAACCCGCTTCGCGGTCAGAACAATGTCCAGGGCGCCTGCGACATGGCGGCTCTACCGAATGTTTATCCTGGATACCAGGCGGTTACCGATCCGAAAAATAAAGAAAAGTTCGAAAAGTTCTGGAACGTTTCAAATCTTTCTGACAAAGTGGGACTGATGCTTCCCGATATGATGGCCGGACTTCCGACAAATAAAGTCAGGGCTTTCTATATATTCGGCGAGAATCTCGCAAATTCTGAACCTAACATCACACATGTCGAGCATGAACTCTCTTCCGCAGAGTTTATTGTATGCAACGACATATTCCCGACTGAGACCACACGGTTTGCCCACGTCATACTTCCAGCGGCGGCCTGGTGTGAAGACGAAGGAACATTCACAAATAGCGAAAGACGTGTCAACCGCGTGCGCAAAATCAAGGAAGCTCCCGGAAAATCAAAACCGAACTGGTGGATTTTCAAGGAGATTGCAAAACGCATGGGGCATGACTGGCAGTCCAACAGCGCGCAGGAAATCTGGGACAACGAAATCTCGGTGTGCGCCCCTGCTTACGGCGGGATAAAATATAACCGAATAGAAAAAGACGGACTTCAGTGGCCATGCCCGACAGTGGAACATCCCGGAACGAAGTTTCTCCATAAAGAAGGAAAATTTTCCCGGGGTAAAGGACTGTTCAAAGGTGTCGAATGGACGCCGCCTGCGGAGGTCGAAGATGCTGAATATCCCTTCGTTCTCAGCACTGGGCGCCGACTGTTCCACTATCACACGAGAACACAGACCAAAAGAGTGGGGCTGGACAAGATCCTGCCTGAAGAAACAGCCGACATTTCACTTGAAGACGCAAAAAAAATGAAAATCAAAGACGGTGAGTACATAAAAGTAAGCTCCCGCCGTGGATCGGTGAAAGTCAGGGCGAAAGTGACGGAAAAAATTCCACCCGGTCTGGTCTGGATGGCTTTTCATTTCAGGGAAGGAAATGCGAACTGGCTGACAAACAACGTGTTTGATCCTGACACGAAAACCGCCGAATACAAAGCTTGCGCGGTAAAAATAGAAAAAATCTGAGCTTTTAAGAGATATGATATCCGGGCTCAAAAATGCCCGGATATTATATTGGTTTGTGAGTTTTTTTATGCCTTAAATGTTATGTGACAAATATCGGAGACGCTATAAAATGAAATTAAAATCGTTATTTTTTGTATTTTCAATTGTCAGTATTTCTGTTCTATCATTTACCGGTTGTGAAAAAAAAACTGAAAGTATTCAGGTCGCGGTCGCGGCAAACTACACTCAGCCCTTCGGTGAGATTGAAGCCGCTTTTGAGAAAGAGACCGGTATAGAAATAGAGGCGACGTTCACATCCTCAGGAAACCTTTATAATCAGATAATCAACGGTGCTCCTTACGACATTTTTTTCTCTGCCGACGAAGAAAGACCGGAATCTCTTTTCAGCGCAGGGCTTTCGGAAAAACCTTTTATATATGCCCGCGGCAAAGTAGTGCTCTGGTCGGCTGACGCGAATTTCGCGGATTCCGGAGACTGGAAATCAGCCATGGCAAGGGAAAATATATCAAAAATTGCTTTGGCCAATCCTGAAACTGCTCCATACGGGACTTCTGCTTTGATAGCTTTGGAATCTGCAGGATTAGCCGAAACTGTGTCAGATAGAATTGTAACTGCCCAGACGATCGCCCAGGCCTTTCAGTACGCATCCACTGAAGCAGTGGACGCCGGTTTCTGCGCTTACTCTTCTGTTTTTTCCTCCGAAGGAGAGAAGGGAAGTTATTTCTTCGTTGAAGAAGCTCCTCCCGTCATACAATCCGCCTGTTTGCTTGTCAGAACTGAAAACAGAAGAGCGGTCGAAGAGTTTATTAAATTTTTGTCGTCGAATGAAGTAAATCAAATAAATGTCAGATACGGTTACGAATAGATGGATCTACTGCCTCTATACGTCACACTGAAGCTTGCGTTTACAACAACTGCCGTTTTGATGGTCTTAGGAGCTCCTCTCGCTTATTTTTTGGCTTTCAACAGATTCAAAGGAAAACCGTTCATTGAATCGTTTCTTTATCTTCCGACCGCTTTGCCCCCGACAGTGATAGGATTTTATCTGATAATGGCAATGGGGCCGAAAGGTTTTATAGGCCGTATCTGGGAAAAAGCGACGGGAAGTACTCTTCTTTTTACTTTTATTGCAATTACAATAGCCACTGTGATATACAGCTTGCCTTTCGCGGTTCAGCCGATGAAAGCTGCGTTTCAAAAAATCGACACGAGGCTCATTGAAAGCGCAAAAGTGCTCGGTTTGTCGGAACCGAAAGTTTTTTTCAAAGTTGTCCTGCCGAACAGCATCAGCGGAATCGTCGCTGCAGCAGTCCTTGTTTTCATTCACACAATGGGAGCTTTCGGGGTAATAGTCATGGTCGGAGGAAGCATAAGAGGCGTCACGAAGGTTGCATCTATAGCTATTTACGAAGCGGTTGAAAAGATGGATTACTCGACCGCGGGAATTTTGTCTTTGAGCATGATCCCGATAAGTTTTGTGTTTTTACTGGTTGTCAATAAACTTACTGAAAAAAGAATATGTCATTAAGCGTATCTTTAAAGAAGAAACTTTACCATTATGTAATTGACTTATCTTTTTCCTGCGAAGAAGGCAAGATAGCAGTGTTGATTGGACCTTCCGGCAGCGGCAAGACAACTGTCGTTCGAATGCTCGCAGGACTCGAAAAACCGGACACGGGAAAAATATCCGTAAGCGATGATGTATGGTTCGATTCTTCCGCCAAGCGGTTTTTATCTCCGCAGAAAAGAAGAACCGGATATGTGTTCCAGGATTACACACTTTTCCCGCACCTCAGTTTATTTGATAATGCTGCGTTTGCCGCCGTCGATAAAAAAGAGGTTTACGACCTTTTTGATGCGTTTAAAATAAGCCATATTTCAGACAGAAAACCTTATCAGGTGTCTGGCGGCGAAAGACAGAGATGCGCCTTCTGTCAGGCGCTCGCGAGAAAACCGAAGATTCTTCTTCTGGACGAGCCGTTCTCTGCCCTGGATTTTGTCACGCGCCGCAGTCTCAGAGAGGAATTGAAAAAATTAAAGCAAAGTCTTTCTGTTCCGATAGTTTATGTCACTCACGACATTAACGAAGCATTGTTCCTCGCGGATGAGATGTTGCCGATTGTTGACGGGAAAATTGACAAGGAATGGGATCAGCAATTATTAAATACAGAAGCAGACGAGGGAAAAGTAAACAAAGCGGCGAGGGAGCCGAAACTGGCATTGGCATACTGAAAATGGAGATTTCAGGCAAGTGAACATAGGGAAATACTCATACGAAGAATATATCAGACTGGTCGAATCTTTTCACGGCAGTCTGGCTCCCGGTTTGCTGATAGGCGGCTTTATTATTGATTTAGCCATGAAAAATCTTCCCGAAGGAGATTTTTTTGACGCCATTTGCGAAACTCAGTCATGTCTTCCCGACGCCGTTCAGATACTCACTCCTTGTACAATAGGCAACGGATGGCTGAAAGTTTTTGATTTTGGAAAATTTGCCGTTACATTATATGAAAAAAAATCCGGCAACGGCGTGAGAGTTTATCTTGATGCGGAAAAATTGATAAATTGGCCTGAAATCAACAGTTGGTTTTTTAAGCTTAAACCAAAAAAAGATCAAGACAAAGATCTTTTGCTGTTTCAGATCAAAGAAGCCGGCCAAAATATTCTAAGCCGGCAAAATGTGCTTGTCGATTCGAAAAAATTGACAAGAGAAAGAGGCGGTCCCTCAGGAATTTGCCCGGTTTGTAAAGAAGCATATCCCGTCAAACACGGAGACAAATGCAAAAATTGCTCCGGTGAATCACCGTATTTAAAAGTATATCCCCGAAAAGACATATAGAAACTTACACACTGAGTTCAGGAAGCAAATGATTGTCAAATTATTGAGAAATTTTGCTTGTAGCAGAAAAACAGACAATCAGTCCTGTTGAGATGACGCTTATCCTGTTTTAGTGAATTCCTCCTATAAAGCACCAAGCGACAGTTTCAATGTTTCTTGAAAGCAGAATGTGAGGAAATTCAGAATTAAAAACAAGCGTGTGTTTCTCAAATCCTCCGTATTTAGTAAAGGCTATAACTGATATTTCAACTGAATTTTCAGTCATTATAATTGAAGGAGTAAGGTCGGTCTCGCGCGCTGTTTTAAGTGCGTCCGGCGGAATCTGGAATCCTTCGGACAAAAGGGTGTTGATAAGTTCATCGAGACCACTTTGGCTGCAGATGATGACATCGTCTAACTCCAGGGAATGCCAGAAAAGGCAGAAATGATTGCCCATAATTCCGAGAATGGCTAGCTGGAAAAAGGCTTCCGGTGAACCGTCGGTTCGAATGTGTTCAAAGAATTTATCGTAAGCCGCGTTATTTTGCCATTCTTCCTCTGTAAATATATCTCTGAATTTATCAGCGAATTCATCGATGGACTGTGATACAGGTATCGAAACCAGAACAGGTTGCCCGCCTCCGGCGACAGGCATGTAAAGGAAATCCAGGCGATAGCCGCTGTCCATGGAAAGGAGGTCGAGGACTAGTAAGAAATTTGTAACGTCAAATCGTTTGTCCGGATCAGTTTCCTCGTAACAAAAATACGGCTTAATAAGTTGATTAAATTCGTCTACTTTATTTTGACAGTAATTGCTGTCAAGATTTGCTTTTTGAAGGTTGGAACAGGCTGACAAAGAAACAAAAATAAGAGCAAAACAATTCAAGGCACTCATAAAAACTTAATCCTTTATTAGAGTGTTGAATAATAATCTCATTAATTATAACAAGAATGACGATTCAAACAAACATCATTAGATTAGGCTTCATAGTTGCTTATGGCTTTGAAATAAACATTTTAAAAAACGGATATGACCTCTCAATGAAATTATTACCCGTGATTGTTTTTGTTTAACTGGCGATAATGGGGGAGGATTAAATAAGATCTTTTTAAATTGAATAAAGTCGTTTGTCATAGTCCGTGCATTAAAATTTTGTAATTTGTCTTTCCGGCAAATTTGTCGTATATAATTCAATTGTCAGTGTATTTAAACTTTAATTTGGAGGATTGTTATGTATTTAGCAAGAGCCTTCTTTTCATATCTGTCATTTGTGGTTCTAACCTGCAGCGGCACAGCATCTGCATGGTCCGGAAAAATTGAAATGGTGGCGACTTTTTCTGATTACAAGAGAGAAGAAATCAAAATATTTTATACGGGTGAAGACGGAGAAGATTATGTGCAGACATACGATGTCGTGACAATGAGAATTAGTGACATTTCAGAATTTGAAGGATTCGATTTTTTTATTAAATTAACAGAAAAACCAGCAAGAAATGAATTCACGAAAACCGGCGAACAGACAATATTGATAGAAGAAAGTGCTCTCGAGGAATACATTAACGAGAATTCCGACGGTTTTATTAATTCCAGCGAAATTGACTTTAAATGAATTAATTGGATTTTCAATTTATTTTTGGAGAAAATTATCTGTAAAAATATATTTTAAAGACTGATAAAAAGGGTATATGCAGGAAGAAAAAAAGGAAGAGTTACAAAACGGTTTTCCCGACATAGAAAAGCTAAAAATCAAATATTTTGACCGTTACGAAAAAATGAAAGATTTTTCTACAGAAAGGAACGGCCTGAATTTTGAATTTATAAAAGGCGCCGAAAGCCACGTTTTATCCAAAGTGTTGGCTTTTTTTCTTGTATTCCTTTCCGCATTGAGCGTCTTTTTTATTTTTCCCCGAACTGGATTCAATCCCAACTTTTTTTTAAAGATACTTATATTTTTAATCATGACGGTCTTGAGCGGAATGCTTTCTTTTTTATTCAATGTAGTTTTGATAAATTTGCACAAAAAGAAAATTGTCAAAGCCGTAGACTTTTTTCTGAGTGCGGTTTTAACCGGTTCAAAAAACTCCGAATTAGAAGTCGCCGCCTTGAAAACATGGAGCAGAAGAAATAAAGACGATTATTTTCTTGAGACAGTGAAAGAGAGGATAAAGCTATTTTCGAAAGGTATTAAAATTGACAGAAAACTGCTTTCTGAATGCGAAGAGTACATAAACCGGATTACAAAAATAGATTTAGAAGAAAGAAGGAAAGCTGAAGCGGCTGAAAACGCGCGGGATAAAGCCGACTGGGAAGCCAGGCTAAAGGACAAAGAACAAGCAAGAGAGGCACTGAGACAAAAAGCGTATCGCCTGGATCAATTCGACAAGTCTTACGACAGGTTAAAGCTGAAATCGGAGCTTATACCTTTCGCGGAGAATCTTTCACAATTTAAACTGATATTCCAGCAGATTTCATACGCGCCGAGGGAGAATGACACCAATCCCTTGAACGGCGATTTATTTATGGCGGTCTCGCCGAATTTTATTGTACTTCTTCTGGGCATAGGCGCACAGACAGGTCCGGACAAAGCAGAGTTTTTATTGGATCACAATCGGACATACCCCGGAAACGTATTGTACATAATTCCTCCGGAGTTCATTGTCAATCTGAAGCGTGAAGCCGGCGGAAAAACGTATATCAGCTTCGCCGAACCACTCAATGGAATTCCGGTGACGATTCTCACGGTCGGAACTCATGCAGTGACGCATCAGAAAATAAAAACGATTACGAGAACATACACGGGTCCGCTCAAAGAGATCAGAGTGAAATTTGATGAAATACTGAGAAGTATGCTCGACCCCAATTTGGATATGCTCGCTCCGAAAACAGCTCTAGATCCAGTCTGCCCTATATGTAAAAAATTCTCTCACGTGCAGAAGACGGGCGGAAAAGACACGGCTCCAGGTTATACATGCACTTCCTGCGGAACTCGATACAGGTGGGGAGTCGATTATTTACGCCGAATAATACTTTTCCCGGTGAAAAACAACGAGAAAAACGCGACGCCTGAAAAATGGATTTGAAATAACCCTGCGAAAATAACACATATATTATGCCGGTTTAGCGACACGAGTTGCGAAATGAATTGAATTTTCTTCAAATCCTGCAGGATAAATGTTAAATTTCACTTGCGACACAAGATTTATTTGACTTCAAAGAAGGCGGTGTCTTGGGCGGAGTTCACTTTCTTGACGAAAGTCATATTCTCCTGTTTCTTTTACAGATTTTTGTTCTTCTTTCTTCGGCGAAATTATTAGGTCTTATTTTTTCCCGCTTGAAACAACCTACGGTTACTGCGGATATACTTGTAGGTATAATTTGGGGGCCGACTATAATAGGACGCTTGTTCCCAAATTTTTTCGGCGCTTTGTTCCCTGACGACATAATACAACGCAACATGCTTGAGACTATCGCGTGGACGGGAATTCTTTTACTTCTTCTTTCTACAGGACTCGAAGTGAACTTTTCAAGTATTTGGAAACAAAAGAAAAAAGCGGCGAAGATTTCTTCGTTCGACATCTTTCTTCCGATGATAATAAGCGGGATTTTCATATATTTTCTGCCGTCGAAATATCTGGTTGATCCGGACAACAGGATTCTGTTCACGGTTTTTTTGAGCACTATTATGACAATAAGCGCTTTGCCCGTAGCAATAAGAGCTATGAAGGACATGAACCTGCTGAAGACGGACATGGGATTTCTAGTCATCTCCTGCCTTTCAATTAACGACATCATCGGCTGGATGATATTCACCATTGTCCTCGGAATATTTTCTCACGGATCGTTCGACATTGTTTTTACGCTGAAAATAGCCGGCGCGACACTATTGTTCACTGTTGCCGCTTTGACTGCCGGCAGGCACGTCATTTCTTTTATAGTTACGCAGATAAAGAAAAGAACACACGATAATTCAGGCTATGCCTTGACTGCTGTCGTCCTCACAGGACTCGCTTTCGGCGCAATGACGCAAAGAATAGGAATTCACGCTCTTTTCGGTTTTTTTATAGCCGGAATGATAGCGGGAGAGGCTAAAGATCTTTCGGAAAAGACGAGGACGACTATATCGCACATAGTTCACGCAGTTTTTGTGCCCCTGTTTTTTGTCAACATAGGCTTGAAATTCGATATACTTGCAAATCTCGATTTATTTCTCGTCGCATTTATGTCTCTCATCGGTATAATCGCTAGATTTTTGGCGGCATACATTGGGACCATTTTCGCCAGAACACCAAGGCAAAACAGAGCCACCATAGCGGTTCTCCACACACCTGGCGGAGAGATGCACATTGTAATAAGCACTCTGGCCGTGGAGCTCGGTCTTATAACGCAAAGCGTCTATGTAGCTATAATTGCCGGTGCGATCATTTCTTCAATAATTTTAGGGCCATGGCTGTCGTTTGTAGTCGGAAAAAGATACAGAGGACAAGGCGTTTTAAAATTTTCAAGAAAAGGCATCATCGAAGACCTTGGCGTAGAGGAAAAATTCAAAGCTCTTGAAATACTATGTGCGTCCGCTTCGGATATCTGCGGACTTGAAAAATCATTGATACTGAATGAAGTCTCTGCCCGAGAAGAACTTGTCAGTACGGCTTTAGAGGAGGGTATAGCAGTTCCGCACGCGAGAATGAAAGAATTGAAGAAGCCTGTAGTTGTTTTCGGTAAAAGTGAAACCGGCATAGACTGGGATTCCCCAGACGGAAAACCTTCTCAGCTCGTTTTCCTTATCCTGACGCCTCAGGACGACGTCGACATGCAGATACAAATCCTTTCTTTTATAGCAAGATCAATGTCCAAAGTCGGTATAAGGGAGTTAATTCTGAAAATCAAGGATTACGCGACCACAAAAGAAATTCTTGAGGACGTGTTCAAAGATCTTATTGTAGAGAGATCTGTATTAGACAATAAACTGGCTGAATAAATTTGTGTGTCACGGCGAAAGTGTCATTGTCGTCGGGAAAAAGTGCCTGCCGGTTATTTATGTTTTACTTGAATATTAATAAGGGTGGTAAACAATGAAGAATTTGGTCAAAATAGTAAATGTCGACGGAAAAAACTACAAAGAATATCCTGAAATAATTTGCTTTATCAATCCTAAACACAGCTCGCACCCTTTGAAAACCGGATGGCTGAAAAAACGATTCTCTGAGGGATTGAGAATTAAACTTTTATTTCCTGAAAATCAAAAAAGACCTGCCGGTTTCATCGAGTACGTTCCCGGAGAGAATGCCTGGCGCGCTGTATCAGCCCAGGAATACATGTTCATTCACTGCCTTTATGTCTACCCTAATAAAAACAAGGGTCGCGGATATGGATCTAAGTTAATAGAAGAGTGTCTTCAGGATGCAAAAAAATCGGGATGCCCGGGTGTTGCTGTCGTGACAAGTTCCGGACCTTTTATGGCTGATAAAAGGCTTTTTATTAAAAACGGCTTCATAGAAACTGAAAAGGACGGTTCCTCGAATGAATTGCTGGTGCGTTCTTTTAAAGGAGCTCCGCTTCCAAGATTTAATGACTGGAAAAAACAGCTGTTAAAATATAAGGGCATTAACATAGTATATTCAAAGCAGTGTCCATGGGTGGCGAGGCTTATTCAGGAAATACACGCATCCGGACTTGACGAGAATATAAAAATTAAAGAACTTAAAACCCCCGCCGAAGCCCAGAAGGCGCCTTCTTTGTACGCGACGTTCAACCTGATTTACGACGGACAACTTCTCGCAGACAGATACGTGTCCATGACAAGATTGAAAAACATTTTAAAAAAAGAAAATATTTTATGAACTAGTCGCTCTCATTGCAATTCGGAATTTTTTAATCATCGCCGATTTTATGATGTTGAATATAGTTACAAGAAATAATATCATGGATAAAAATGTCCAAAAACAAAAATAACCCAAAACAAGATCGCGGAAGTTTATTGTTTAAATTGACACTTGAACTTTTAGTGGTTTTTCTTGGCGTAACAGCCGGCTTTGTTCTTAATAACTGGAGATCGGATTTTCAGGAGAGACAGTTGGAAAAAAAATATATCGCCGGTTTTCTTCAGGACATACAATTCAATATAGAGGAACTGGAGACACAAATAGAGAAAGACAGCACCTGGCTCGAAAGAGCGTCTCCTCTGGTTTTATCTATGGCCGATGGTTTTTCTCAGAGGATTCTGCGTTAGCGGTGATTAATTTAATGGGAACATTATCCCGGATAAATCTGCAAAAAAGCACGTATGAGGATATGACCGGCAGCGGAAATATTGGTGTCATAAGAGATTTTGAAAAAAGGAAGAGTATTGTTGATTATCACACGGGTATAGACGGACTAAGATTTGTCGAAGAACACTTCGACAGATATTTCAACGATTTTGTTCTTCCGTTTATTATTCAGAAAGTCAATTGCTTCGATGGAATCATTCTTTTCGATTATTGTACTTCCGATGAATTCTATAACATATTTTCAGTCTATTTTTCAATGTTTAAACAAAGAGATAAGGCTTACAGGGATTTCCTCGAGATGAGCATTGAGTTGAAAGAGAGATTGAATGCAGGAGATGAATTAGGTGACAAATAAGCACAAAAGGAGGGCATAGATGAATGATGTACTTCAGACTATAAAGAGAAGAAGAAGTATAAGAGCTTATAAAAAAGAACAGATAAAGCAGGAGGAACTTGACCGGATTATAGAGGCCGGCATGTACGCTCCTTCAGGTCACAATACTCAACCCTGGTATTTCACTGTAATTCAGGACAGAAAAATAATTGATCTGATAAATGTTGAAGCAAAAAAGTTCATGTCGTCTCTTGACAATGAATGGATTAAAAATGCCGGTAAAAATCCTGAATATGACATTACTTACAAAGCGCCGACGCTAATTGTGATTTCGGGGAAAAAAGACGCCATAACATATAAAATTGACTGTTGTGCTGCAACGCAGAACATGTTGATAGCGGCTGAAAGCCTCAATATAGGTTCAATTTGGCTGGGATTTGTGCTTTTCGGTTTAAAAGATGAAGTTAATAAAAAAATCTGCATTCCGGAAGGATACGAACCGCTTTATTCAATCGCTCTCGGATACAAAGCAATGGATACACAACCGGAAGCGCCGAAAAGGAATCTTGACCTTGTCAATTATATTCGCTAGAGAAAAGGTCGAACCAAGCGACAGAAAAAAGGGAGGTGAACGTGAAACTCTATAATGAACTCTCCAAGTGGTGGCCCGTGTTGTCCGCTCCCGAGGATTACGAGGAAGAATCCGGACTTTATATAAAAATAATTGAAAAATACAAGAAAGATATAAAATGCGCTCTTGAACTTGGATGCGGAGGAGGCAGTAACGCATCGTTCTTTAAGAAACATTACAACATGACTTTAGTCGACATCTCTCCGGGTATGCTTGAGGTCAGCAAGTTATTAAATCCCGAATGCAGACATTTTGAAGGCGACATGAGGGTAGTAAGGCTTGGAGAAAAATTCGACCTTGTTTTCATTCACGACGCAATAATGTATATGACAACGGAAGAAGATCTTTTCAAAACTTTCATCACGGCCATGGAACACCTGAAAAAAGACGGAATTTTGTTCATGGCACCGGATTACTTCAAGGAAACTTTCAAGCCTCAAACGAGCCATGGAGGACACGACAGAAAAGAAAGAAGCATGAGATATTTGGAATGGATGAAAGATGACGACCCGGACGATAATCTGACAGAAACTTATTTCGCGTATATTCTGATGAACGAAAAAGGTGAAATACGGTTCGAGGACGATCTTTCAATAAACGGAATTTTTCATCAAAAGACCTGGCAGGATCTCCTTGAACAAGCAGGTTATAATGTTTTTTTTGAGACAATAGAGCATTCTGAATTAGAAAAGGGTCAATACATCGGTATTGTAAGTTTGATAAAATGAATTGTAAAATATAAAAATTCATACTTTTATAAGCCTTTTATGTAGAAAAAACACGGAAATGGCTGCGCGCTGTTCATATTTTACAGAAACTGATTCATTTTTACCTTTACCTTGACAATATTTTACATGCATGTTATGATATAATATATATTTGATGTTGTTTTTCTTTAATAAACTCTTAAAAAATTTCAAAAAATCAATAAAATGGAGAGTAAATTGCTTGAACATGTAAAGTGTTTCCTAACAGTGCTTTATGTCAGTGATCAGAAAAGGAGCGCTGAATTTTACAAAAATATTTTCAGGAAGGAACCTGATCTTGATGTCCCGGGGATGACAGAATTCGATGTCTTTGAAAACTTAAGATTAGGCATTATGCCAAATGACGGTATTGCGTCTATATTAAAAGAAAAAACTCTTCATCCGTCAAAAGGAAACGGTATTCCGAGGTGCGAATTATACCTATATGTCGAAGATCTTGAATTTGAATACGAAAACGCCAAAAAAACAGGAGCTGTAGAGATTAGCCCGATAGAGAAAAGAAACTGGGGTGACAGAACTTGTTACTTTTCGGATCCGGACGGTCATGTTTTGGCTTTCGCAGAGAAAATTCACAGTTCAAAGACTTGACGGCAGGATTTTATATTGAGATTTTGAAAGCTCTATCTCAATCCTTATGTATATGAAAGGAGTTATATCATGGCAGAAATAAAAATTTACAGACCGGATAACAAGCCGGCTCCCATTGAAAAAAGTAAAATTGTCGATTTTCTTTTTGAAAATTTAGACAAATACGGAGACCCTAAACCAGCGATTGAAAAAGCGGTCGATTACGCATTGAAAAATATAGAATCATTCGGTGGATTTGTCATTACATACAATTCCGAAAACGATATTCTGGGCGCGGTTGTCGTCAACAGGACCGGAATGAAAGACTACATTCCTGAAAATATTCTCGTCTATATAGCCACAAAGAGAGAGAACAGGGGAAAAGGAATAGGCAAAGAACTGCTGAGAAATACTATTGAAAAAGCGGATGGAAACATTAAGCTTCATGTCGAACCTGACAATCCGGCGAGATTCCTCTATGAAAAATCCGGTTTCACAAACAAGTATCTCGAAATGAGACTTGCCAAATAGTGATATGGCCAAAATAACATTAAACAGCTCAAAATTAAGGTCTAACTACAAATATCTCGACAAGATATTTAAAAAACACGAAATAAAATGGGCCGTAGTCACTAAACTTCTCTGCGGAAACAGAGAATATCTCGAAGAAGTGCTGAAATTAAACGTAGATCAGGTCTGCGACTCGAGACTTTCGAGCTTGAAGATGGTTAAAAGTATAGATCCCGGCGTTGAAACGATTTACATAAAACCCCCGCCACAGAAATCAATTCCAAGTGTCGTAAAATATGCAGATATTAGTCTTAATACAGAATTGAAAACCGTTGGCCTTTTATCCAAAGAAGCCCAGTGTCAGAACAAAATACATAAGATTATTATTATGATTGAGATGGGGGAGCTTAGAGAAGGTGTCATGAGAGACAGATTGATGGATTTTTATTTAAAAATATTCGAACTTCCAAATATAGAAGTTGTTGGAATTGGGACAAACCTTGCTTGTTTGAATGGAGTGCTTCCGAATCATGATAAACTAATACAGTTAAGTTTATATAAGCAATTAATTGAAGCTAAATTCGGAAAAAGGATTCCGCTTGTTTCAGGGGGAGCCTCTGTTACCATACCTTTAATTTTTCAAAATCTTTTGCCCAGGGGAATAAATCATTTCAGAGTGGGAGAATCTCTGTTTTTGGGAACGGATGTCTACAACGGAGCGCCGTTAAAAGACCTTCATCCTGACGTTTTTAAACTATACTGCGAAATAATCGAACTTAAAAATAAACCGAGTATACCAATAGGCGATATGGGGACTAACATTGAGGGAGAAAGTCAAAGACATGATATAAACGAAGCTAATAAAAATTCACATCGGGCTATAATTGACATAGGTATACTCGATGTAGATAAAAACCATGTTTTCCCTGCCGACGACTCATATTCAATAATTGGAGCCAGTTCAGATATGTTTGTGATTGATCTTGGAGACAATCCCAAAAATTACAAAACCGGAGATTTTCTTGAATTTAAATTGGATTATCTCGGGGTATTGAGGATTATGAATTCTAAATTCATTGATAAAAGATTTGAAATTGAAAACAAATAAGGCGTTGTTAAATCTCATAGATACGGAATATAACAAAAGGATATAAAATTGGAAAGAATCAGATCAATCGCTGTCATAGGAAATTACCTTCCGCGGATGTGCGGAATAGCGACTTTTACTACAGACCTTGTCACGGCGATTTCTAATGTCGGAAATGAAATTGATTGCTGGACCCTGGCGATGAACGACAGATCTGAAGGATACAAATATCCAAAAGAAGTCCGTTTTGAGATAAATCAGAACAGATCGAGCGAATATGTACTTGCTTCTGATTACCTGAACATCAGCCAAATTGATGCTGTGTCGCTTCAACACGAATTCGGAATTTTCGGAGGCGAAACGGGAACATACATTCTTTCACTGATTCGCCGGTTGAGAATGCCGGTAGTGACGACTTTGCACACTGTGCTTAAAGAGCCGTCAGACAAGCAGAGAAAAACGCTGATTGATATAGCTTCCCTTTCATCGAGGCTGGTCGTCATGTCAGAGACTGCTTGCTGTTTTTTGAAAGATATATACGATATCCCGGAAGAAAAGATTACTTTAATACACCACGGAATTCCTGACATGCCCTTTGTCGATCCAAATTTTTACAAAGACCAGTTCGGCGTGGAAGGAAAAAAAGTAATCCTCACCTTCGGTCTTCTGTCTCCAAACAAAGGGATCGAATTTATGATAGAGGCTCTGCCGATAATTGTTAAAAAACACCCGGACGCAGTTTATATAGTTGTAGGAGCCACTCATCCCAACATAAAAAAAACGCAGGGTGAAGAATACAGGCAAAACCTTGTCAGGCGTGCAAAAGCAATCGGTGTAGATCAGAATATTATGTTTTTTAACCGCTTTGTCGACAGAAAGGAACTTTGTGAATTCCTTGGCGCATGCGACGTATATGTAACTCCGTATCTTTCAGAAGCGCAGATAGTATCCGGAACACTCGCTTACGCCATGGGTGTGGGTAAAGCCTCTGTATCGACTCCTTATTGGTACGCCAAGGAAATGATGGCGGATGACAGGGGTATTTTGGTGAATTTCAGGGATTCAGACGGATTGGCTGATTCTGTAATAGAACTTCTCGAAGACGACAATAAACGAAACGCCATGAGAAAACGGGCTTACACGTATCTTCGAAAAGCAGTTTGGAATCAGGTCGCCGTGGATTACTTGGCTGTTTTTAACGAAGTCAAGGATGAAAGAGTCAAAAAAGCGCGAGTGTTTTTCAACACGAAAACACTCGATCAGGACAAGACAAGCCTGCCCGAAATTGATTTCAGGCACATTTTACTAATGACTGATGATACAGGAATAATACAGCACGCCACTTATTCGATACCTGATTACAATCACGGTTACTGTATGGATGACAACTCGAGAGCTCTTATTGCATCGGTGATGGCTCAAAGTCTGACTCCGGAAGATCCTCAATTTTTCAGATTTCAAAAAAAGTATCTCGCGTTCATCCAGCACGCTTTCAATGAAAAGAACGGATGGTTCAGAAACTTCATGTCTTTTGACAGAACCTGGCTCGAAGAAAAAGGTTCCGAAGACAGCCAGGGCAGAGCAATATGGGGTCTCGGTGTGAGTGCGGCCCTGTCAAAAGACAGGGGTTGTGTTGCTTTGAGCACGACTCTTTTTCACAAAACCATTAAATTGATGGAAGAACTCAGGCATCCGCGTTCAGTTTCGTTTGCTTTGGTCGGAATACACGCGTACCTGGCAAGATTTTCCGGTGACAGCGAAGTTCGCAGGATACGCGAAAAATTGGCAAATTATCTTTTTGAAAAAATTAAAAACCGGCCGGATGAAAAATGGCCGTGGTTCGACGACGAGCTGTTTTATGCAAACGCGAAAGTGCCTCAGGCGCTCTTGTTGTCAGGACAATGGATGCAGCGCAACGACATGACAGAAACAGGATACAAACTTTTGAATTGGCTGATAGAACTGCAGATAGAAAAGAATTATTTCTGTCCGGTCGGCAACAGAGACTGGCTGAGAAAAGGCAAGACAAAATCCATGTTCGATCAACAGCCTATTGAAGCTCAATCAATGCTCGAAACATGTCTTCTGGCATACAACATGACGGGAAACGAGCTTTACAGCAACACGGCGCATCTTGCTTTCAACTGGTTTTTGGGCCAGAATGTTTTGAATGAACCTCTTTACGATTACACGACGGGCGGGTGCAAAGACGGCTTGACTCCCGATGGACCCAACTTGAATCAGGGGGCCGAATCGACACTCGCATGGCTCTTGTCTCTGCTTTCAATGCATGGATTCAATGCGGAACAGAAAAAATTGCAGTACATAAATCCTATAGAGGAATAAAATAGTGAAAAATTTGCATCTTGAAAAAAAGAACATAATATTAAAACCCTCTCACGAAAGAGTTCTAATAAGAGAGTTTATCCCGGAAGATGAAAGCAGAAGAGAAAAGATTATCGGAAGGGTTATGAGCCTTAGCGAAAAACAGACAAAAGAGGTGCTGGAAAAAGTTATGACGGATTTTAAAACCCGTCACCAGGATATAAAAAAAGTATTATTGAGAAATTTTGAAAATGTTCGGCGCTGGACGATAACGGACAATGCACTTTCTGACGAGAGAAAACTTCTAATCGGAGCGTATTTCACGCAGGAATATTCTCTCGAATCAGCCGCCCTTTTCAATCCGTGCATTGTTCCGCACCCCGATCAATCCGGTCTCCCCGAAGGTTCAATTAAATTCATATTAAGTCTGAGAGCTACAGGAGAAGGACACATTTCGTCGATAGTATTCAGAGAAGGAACGATATCGGATGATTTTCAGATTGAGATCAAACAGCCGACTCCTTTTGTAACTCAACCGGTCATGAAACCGAATCAAATATATGAGAAAAACCTTTTTTCGAGGAAATTAACTGAACTGAATTTTCAAAACGAATTCAGCAAAAATGTTTTATCACTGCTTCCGGAAAATTTTACTTTGTCGGAATTAAAGGAAAATATTAACCGAACTAAAAATAGATTTCAACACTCCGGAGGAGATATAGAATTAACCGCTCAGAACATTCTTGTGCTCGCTTATTCAAATTATGAAGTCACTTTTGGAATTGATCAAAAAACCTCAGAAAAAGCGATCTTTCCTTTCGCTCCCAGTCATCGCAACGGGATTGAAGATGCAAGATTTGTATTGTTTTCAGAAGAAAACGGGACCCGCCTTTATTATGCGACATATACAGCGTTTGACGGTAAAACGATTCTCCCCCAAATGATTGAGACAAAAGATTTTGTTTCTTTTACGTTCATCACTCTGAACGGACCAGCGGCAAAAAACAAGGGGCTTGCTCTTTTTCCGAAGAAAATCAACGGTTTATACACGATGCTTTCGAGACAGGACAACGAAAATTTGTTCATTATGTATTCTGAAAATATTCATTTCTGGTTTGAACCCCAAATAATTATCCGCCCTACTTTTACATGGGAATTTGTCCAGATCGGAAACTGCGGTTCTCCGATAGAAACCGATGAAGGATGGATTGTCCTGAGCCACGGAGTCGGGCCGATGAGAAAATACTGTATTGGTGCTTTTCTCCTCGACAGGGACGATCCTTCAAAAGTCATCGGACGCCTTAAAAAACCTTTGATTGAACCGGACGAAAATGAAAGGGAAGGTTACGTTCCGAATGTTGTTTACACCTGCGGAGCTTTGAAACATAAAAATAAACTTATAATTCCTTACGCGATGTCGGATTATGCAACCGGTTTTGCCGTTGTTGATACAAAAGATTTATTAGACGCTATGACCTGACCAAAACCGGCTCTCAGATGCAATGAAAATAGCAATGCTCGCTCCTATAGCCTGGCGTACACCGCCAAGGCATTACGGACCGTGGGAAAGGGTTACATCTCTTCTTACAGAAGAACTTGTCAGAATGGGAATGGACGTAACTCTTTTCGCAACGGGCGATTCAGTTACATGCGCAAAACTCCTGTCCGTCTGCCCGAAAGGTTATGAAGAGGACAAAAAAGTAGATCCGAAAGTCCGGGAATGCCTGCACATATCAAACTGCTTTGAAAAGGCTTCCGATTTCGACATAATTCACAATAATTTCGACTTCTTGCCTTTGACATATTCAAAACTGGTCCAGACTCCTGTTTTGACGACAATACACGGATTTTCTTCTGAAAAAATTATCGAGGTTTATAAAAAATACGATGAGGTGACATATTATGTCTCTATAAGCGATTCTGACAGGTCTCCTCTGCTGTCCTACGAAAAGACCATACACCATGGAATTGATCTTGAGAATTTCACTTACAGAGAAAATCCAAAAGGGGATTACCTGTTGTTTTTCGGAAGATTCCATCCGGACAAGGGAGCCAAAGAAGCGGTGGAGATATCGAGAATGACAGGGAAAAAACTGCTGATGGCTGGAATTGTACAGGACAAGGAATATTTTCATAAATATATTGAGCCGTTTGTCAAATCAGGGGAAATAAATTATCTTGGCAGTGTCGCCCCCCAGGAACGGAACGAATTACTCGGCAATGCTGAGGCTCTGTTACATCCGATAAATTTTGAAGAACCTTTTGGTCTCTCGGTTGTTGAGGCTATGGCTTGCGGGACTCCGGTAATAGCTTTCAAAAAAGGAAGCATGCAGGAAATAATAGAAGATAAAAAATCAGGTTTTCTCGTTTCATCCGTTAAGGAGGCGGCGGACTGCGTAGAAAAGATAAGTGAAATCAAAAGAAGTGATTGCAGAAAAACAATAGAAAACAAATTTACAAAAGAACGAATGGCACGGGAATATATAGAAGTTTATAATGAAATATTATTGAATTCTGAAGGTGCGTTAAAAAGGTGAAAAAAGAAATTGTCCGCAGATACAAACAAAATCCGATACTGACGAAGGATGACGTCCCGTATCAGGTTGAAACCGTCCACAACGCCGGTGCAGTAAAACACGCCGGAAAATATGTCATGCTTTTTCGTTCACACAAAAGAAACGGCAGATCCATAATCGGTATAGCCGAAAGCGAAGACGGATATAATTTTATAGTCAGGGAAAAACCTTTTATTGTCCCCGCCGAAAAAGGTGTTTTTGCAGAATACGAAGAATACGGAGTTGAAGACTGCAGAATCTGTGAAATCGAGGGGGAATTTCTTTTAACTTACAGCGCTTATTCCAGACACGGAGTAAGAACCGCCTTGGCCAAAACCGAGGATTTTTTTAACATTGAACGAATCGCTTTAATCACCGTGGCTGACAGCAGGAATGTCGTAATTTTTCCGGAGAAAATTGACGGAAGATACGCGAGACTCGACAGGCCTCATTCTGAAATTTCACCCTGGTCTATCTGGATTTCATATTCTCCCGACCTGATCTATTGGGGTGATTCAAAAGTAATAATGAAACCCGGACAGTACAGATGGGACGAGATGAAAATAGGTCCCGGGGCGACACCTATTAAGACAGATGAAGGCTGGTTAAATATCTATCACGGAGTTTTTAAAACTATGGACGGAGCCGTATACAGACTTGGAGCAGCTCTCCACGATATAAAAGATCCCTCAAAAATCCTCGGCATATCAGATGACTGGATTTTACAACCGCAGGATCCCTGGGAAATTACAGGTTATGTACACAATGTCGTATTTACTTGCGGGGCGGTACCTGAACCGGACAAAACCGTGAAAATCTATTGGGGCGGCGCAGACACGGTGATGTGCGTGGGAGAAGCCGACATAAAAGATTTGACAGGTCTTTGCCTGACGAAGTCGGGAAAAGAGAATCATCTGATATAAAAATATTCTTCAAACGGCGAGATAAATGGACTGTTACTTTTTGGATAATATTACTGTTTTCGGTAAAACAGTTATTTTTTGGCGTCTATATGAGAAAAACTCCCTGATAACAGGTTTTTCATTAAAGGACGGAGGAACATTAAAAAGAGCGGATTGCGAGAAAAAAAGCTGCGACCAGATTGATGATACCGCTTACAAAATCCAGGCTTTTCTAAAGGGATGGGAAGTTACATTCAACCTTGATTTGCTCGATTTTAGTGTCTGCTCGGAATTTCAAAATAAGGTGCTTGCGGCGGAAAGTAAAACTCCGAGAGGTTTTGTTACGACATATAAAATAATCTCCGAATACCTCGGTTTGAAAAACGGCGCGAGGTCTGTTGGAAATGCTTTGTCCAAAAATCCTTTTCCACTGTTGATTCCCTGCCACAGAACAGTGAGGTCTGACGGGTCATTGGGAGGATTTCAGGGAGGCTCAGACATGAAACGAAGGCTTCTCGAAATGGAAGGCATTGAATTCGATTCTAAAAATAAAGTTGTTTTGAATAAATTTTTATATGAATTTTAATATTATAGAAAGATTGTCGGATAAAGAAGCAGAAAGTCTGAAAAAGCTTCAGCCGGAAGGGTGGGGTGATATTGTCCCCGTTTTTATGTATTATGCTTCAAAACATTTTTGCACACCCATAAAGGTTTTCATGGGCGAGGACATAATTGGTGTCGGAACTGCTATCGTTTTCGGAAAAACCGCCTGGCTCGCGCATATAATAGTAAGACAGGACCACCGGAACAGAGGACTCGGTAAAGAGATTGTCAGAAAATTACTGGAGATTACAAACACTTCGAAATGCGAGACAGTCTCTCTCATAGCGACGGAACTTGGTTGCCCGGTGTACGAAAAAGCAGGATTCAGAATTCAGACTGAATATGTATTTTTTGATTTGGAAAATGAAGAAGATATTAGAGCGAAACACATCGAACCCTTGACGCCGGAAAATGTTTTACTTGTGATGAAAATGGATGAAAAAGTCTCGGGAGAGAAAAGAAACTGCATTCTTTCCGATAAAATTAACGACGGATTTGTTTATAAAAAAAATGCAAGAATTCAGGGTTTTTTTCTTCCTAAAATGGGAGAAGGTCTTGTCGTTGCTGAAAATGCTGAAGCAGGCATAGAATTGATGAAAAAAAAGCAGACAATGAAAAATAAAGCGGTCTTACCCGCTGATAATCTTGAAGGGATTAAATTCCTTAAGTCCATTGGGTGTGCAGAAAAAAAACGGGCGAAAAGAATGATTCTTGGAAAAGAATTTCCCTGGCAACCCGATAAACTTTACGGAAGAATCGGAGGAAATTTCGGATGAAAGATTGCATTAATCTTGTTTTACCGGAATCTTTGGAAAACAGAAGAATTGAATTTGAAGGTTATATAGACAACGCCCGGAAAAGAGTAAGTGCTTTTGCGAAAAAATTCGGCTGGGAAGAGCATGCCCAAAAACCTTTCATGAATGAAGTCCGAATTTTTAACGACAAGAAAAAGTTCAATTCTGAACTTGCCTCATTGGCGGAGATAGTACCGGAATTCGAATTACCCGACACGTATTGCGCAGCTCTTGAGAAAGGTGTTTTGACGGCAATGACTCCTGAATTTTATGCCGTGGTTTATCCCGA
This sequence comes from candidate division WOR-3 bacterium, assembly GCA_016934535.1. Lineage (NCBI taxonomy): Bacteria > Pseudomonadati > Caldifarciminota > Caldifarciminota bacterium. The sequence continues at coordinate 35,967 of JAFGSQ010000006.1, read as the reverse complement.
AGGTATAGAAGACTCGAGTTACGAAAAACTTCTGGCTCATGAAATCGCGCACAGATTGCATATAAGGATTCTCAACGGAGACGAAGACGCCATGGGTCCTGTCTGGTTTTTTGAAGGATTTGCAATCTTCGCCGCTGATCAGCTGAGGTCGGACGGATTGTTTTTGTCAAAAAATGAGATAATTGAAATTGTAGACAATCCGGACAGAGGCAGTTACAAGAACTACGCTCATGTCTTCAGGCTGTTCTTAAGTATAATTTCCTTGAAAGAATTGCTGTTTAATGCAGGTAAACCGGATTTTAACAAATGGATAAAAAATAATTTGATCAGTGTTGACTAATAGTTCTCTGGGAATTATTTTACCTTGAGCATTATAATAAAAAGGGCTGTCGCATAAAAAACAGCCCTTTATTGTTTATAAAAAGATTATTATCTTATTATAAGCACTTTCTCTGTAATGTTTATTTCACCTGAATTGACGTGAACGAATAAAACGCCTTCCGACGCGGGTGATATCTGAATTCTGTCGTCGCCGGAAAGGTTCTGATATCTGTAATTGCCTACCTGTCTTCCCGTTACGTCGAAAATGTTCACGCTCATATCCTGACCGGAGGGTAAACTGTATCTTATCTCGATGTTTTTGGAATTGTTGAATACGGAAATATTTCCGGCAAAAACCTGGACCGGTTCTTCCACAGAGTTTCCCTGAACGATGATCGTTTTACCCGTGTTGGAATAATTGCCCCAGCCTCTCGTATTGTGGCCGCGGACTCGGAAATAACTTTCACCTAGAGGAAGGCTTGTCGCCGTATAAAAAGTGTCACAGATTATGCTGTCCAGAACCTCGATTTGATTGAAATGAGCGACAGGCGATATGTCATCAACATAGAAATTCTCGTTCAGTGTTCCGTCGTCAGTTATGGTTCTGAACCTGAAGTAAACTGCTTTTCCCTGCCACGGGGCAAGGGAGTATTTTTTCTGAGTCCAGGTCTGCTGGCTTCCTGTGTACCTCGTGTCGAGCTGATTCCAGGCCAGTCCGTCTTCCGAGATTTCCACAATAGTGACGTCATAATTGTTCTCGGAGTAGTTCCAGCACCAGAACGAGAAAGTGTCGTTGGGCTGGACGATGTATGGATATCTCGTCTGTGCGGTGTTGGCGATGTTGTTCTGTGAACCTGAATAAAGACTGTAGGTTCCAGCGTGTTTTCTAGCAGTGCTCTGAGTGAAACCCGAGAGAATCCAGTTCGCGGTTCCGGATTCAATACCGTCAGATGTAAACGAATAGCCTGAAAGCCTGTCCAACTGCCATAGATCGGGAGTGTTATAAGTGGCGAAGACAGGAGCCCATGTTATGAGGCAGGAATTTGAAACTGCTGTGTCGGGAGCAGATATATCAGAAGACGGAACTCTCGATGGATAATTCTGCCGTATGGTCGCCGCCTGTTGGGCGAAATAAAGCGCTCCTTCCCAGTTTTCGTGGGCTATCTGATCGAGATTGTTGACGTTCTGGTAGAATGCAGTTCCGACTTCAATTGTGTAGGAAAAACAGGGAAAACCATGGATGAAGTAATGATATCCGTAAACGAAATCATCTGTAGAGCCCGAAGTAGGATAAAGACTCGATGAGGCTACGTAATTTCCTCCGTTGACCTTTTGAATTCTTGAAGCCATCTGGTTGGCTATATTTACGATTGCCGTGTTGTCGGGAGGAAGCACGGTGCTCGTGTGTCCCCATGGCCACAGGATTTCCTGGGCGTAGCTGTGGTAAGTTATGTTCGCGTTTATTTCGTGAGTTTTGTGAAAATTTACCATTGCTGAAATTTCTTCAGACCATCCGCTGTATGCTCCGCAGAAAGTCTCCTGGCTGGGGTAATGGGACATCGAAGCGTCCGGAGGTATGGCTCCCCAGTCGCCGAAGGGATCGCCCATGAAACAACCTTGATAGTTTCTGTTCGGGTCTGTTCCGGTTGATCCGCCGAAAGGTTTTCTCGTCTTTCTCCACCATTCCTGACCGGGGTAGTCATAGACATAACCGTCGACGTTGACCATCGGAATAAGCCATATTTCGTTGTCGTTGATGAGAGAAGTCAATACGGGGTCGTTGTTGTATCCCCTGCAGAGGGTGTCGGCGTAGAAAAGAACGACCTCAATTGTCGCCCATTCTCTTGAGTGATGGAGCGCGTCGAAGAGGATCCCCGGTTCGTCGGGATCTTCGTACGAAGGATTGTCTGATATTTTAAGGGCGTAAATCCATCTGTTTTCGTAACTTTTTCCTATCGAATCGAGTTTACAGATAGACGAATATGTCGAAGCGTAGTTTCGCATAATAGCGACGACCTGATCGTAGCTGTGATATTGACCCCTGACCTGATCTTTCAAACCTTCGATGTTTTGGGAAACAATCTCGTACGGCAAACCGGACGCGATTACAGAATTGAATTTTTGCGGCGTGACGACTATGTCCCAGTATTCGCCGTACTCTCTTCCGGCTATATCGAGTCCTTTTTCGTCTATAGTCCTTAAAATTCTGTAGTCGTCTACAAAAATTCTGACCAGCATCTGTCTTTCCTGGATTTGGTTTGTAAATGAGAAGAACAGGAGGAAAAATAGGGAAAACATAATCTCTCCTTGTAAAAATTAAATCTAAATATATCAATAATTTGTAAAAAGCGCAATTTTTTTAGGAAAAATTTAGAAAAACAAACCAAATATGACAAACAGGGCATTGCCGGCGGAGTGGAAAACAACAGGAATAATAATAGATTTACCTGTCAAAAAAGCCCATGAAAGAAAATATCCCCCAAGAATATTGTCAATTGCGGGGTTTCCGTATATGAAATGTAAAAAGGCGAAAAGAGTACCCGAAATGAAAATTGTCGTTTTATAACCCGCGACAGAACGGAGAGAAGCGCACAACACGACGCGGTATATTGTTTCTTCTATTAAAGGGATTTCAAAGGCGAAATATTTCAACTGTCTGAAAAGGAATTCTTTAGGAATTGTCGCCGTATTTTGTCTTCCTGAAAAAAACAGGTAAGATCCGTAAATTGAAAGAAAAAAAACGGTGACAAAAAAAGCTACGAGAGAAGTGATCAACCAAAATTTTTTACAGGGATAAAAATTTATTGAAAAGCCGTTGGACGGTAAATTTCCTTTCGACAAGACCAAAATTAATATCAGCGAACCTATAGCGAGGATTTTTCTCGGTGCATCATTATAAATACCGTGGCCGGATAAATAAAAATCAAATATAACTGTGAGAAAGGCTATCAATACAGCCGTATATTTTATTTTGCTGGTTGTCAGCCCGTGGCCGATATATGGAGGGCTGTCTCTCCAAAGCACAGTCAGGCTTCGTCTCCATGATCTTTGATAAATTTCAATATGGATTCTTTTATTTTGTCTTTGAGACTTCTGACCAAATTAATAACATCCTCGTGATTCCCTTTAAAAGCCGAAGGATCCTCGAAACTCCAATGAAGCCTTTCTGACACCCCGGGGAAAAGCGGACATTTTTCTCCCTCGGTTTCACTGCAGACTGTCACTACATAGTTGTATTTTTTTCCTTGTTTAAAAAAAGCAAACACGCTGTTCGTCTTTTTTTTCGTAACGTCAATACCTTCTTCTTTTAATATTTCAACGACGTAAGGATTTATTTCACCGGGTTCCAAGCCGGCGCTTTCCGCTTCAAACATGTCCGGCGCGAATTTTTTAAGAAGCTCTTCTGCAATCTGGCTTCTTGCCGAATTGTGAACGCAGACGAACAGAACTTTTTTCACTATTTTCTCCTTTTTAATTTCAATATAAGTTTAAAAAATAAATGTTAAAAATTTATAAATACGCTTTAGTAAAATTTTGGATGCTCTGAATTGTTTTCGATTTTTTGTTAAAAATAAAGTTATATTTTTGTAATGACATATAAAGACAATCATATTTGAAAATAAATTTACTTGACTATAATTATTTTTTGTAATACATTACTATATGTAGGGTTATATATATTTCGAGTCACAAGATGGTGGTTATATCACCTAAAAGAGGAGGACTCATGGCAAAGACAGCTGGAAGCGGTAAAGGGAAAAAGATGGATGGAACGAAAAAGAAACCCTGCGGAAAGGGAAAAAGCGGTACGAGCGATAAAAAGAAAAAATAGACTGCCATGTAATGGTTTCTAACAGAAAATTCAAAAAGATAAATACATGGGAGCGCGGCCTAAGCCGCGCTTTTGCTTTTTAATAGATTTTTCATAATAGATGTTCTGTTTTGAAGCGACTTTAGATAATAGAATCTATAAACAATAATATTCTTTTGACAAAACAGTGAAATACATATAAAGTTAACACTAAATTAATTCAGTCATCACTTAATTATGAAAATTGAAGAAAAGAAAATAAGGGCTTTGTTAGACCCTACGAGAGCTAAAATAATGTCGCTGATATCTTCGGGAAATCTCTGCGGAAAAGCCGTTTCAAAAATCACCGGAATATCCGAATCCGCTGTTTCTCAGCACCTGAAAATATTGAGGGAAGCCGGTTTCGTGAAAGCGATAAAAACCGGGTATTTCGCGCATTATTCAGTCGAAAAAGAACAGGTGGAAATTTTTTTAAAAGAGTATCATGACTATTTATTGAAAACCCAAAAAAGGAGCCACAGATGTGTAAGAAAAAACACTGCGAAAAAGATGTCAAACCCGGAGAATGCTCAAAAGAACAGATAAAAGAATGCCACGGCGAAAATTCCAAGCATCCCTGCGAGAAAAAAGGATGCTGTGAAAAAGAAGAGAAAAATAATTAAATTCATTTCCGCGAAAAATCTGCCGTAAAACGGCAGATTTTTTTTTAGTGAATTTGAAAAATTTTGAAACTTATATGTCACAAAATGCACTCGATTGTAATAAAAATGTGTTTGGTTGAAATCAGATCAGAAAAAACGGGAAAATTCAGATGTCTATGCCTTCCCACGTGACCTGGTTTATAAGTTTTTCGAGGTTGGTCAGTCTGTCGTAGTCGCTAAGGCTCTCGTATATGTTCCATGCGTGTTCCAAGCATTTGAGAGTCTTGAATTTGTTTTGTTTGTCTTTTTTAAACTCGTTTGTTCCGAAGCTTTCTATTGATTCGGCCAATGATTTCCTGTCATCGGCTTTCTTAAAATACGACATGCTTTTTACGTAATATTCTTTGGCTTTATCAAAGTTGTTCTGACTGCTGAGAACGTCGCCGATGAATTTAAACGATTTTCCAGCGGCAATCAAGTCACCCAGTTTTAAACGGTTTTCAAGAGACCTTTCGTAAAAAGACATAGCCTCTGCCATGTAGCCTCTCGCTCTTTCTATGTCTCCAAGTTTGTCGAGGACGTAAGATTCAAGTTTGTAGTTTTTCAGCTCGCGGGACAAACGCTGGGATTGTTCGAGAAATTTTACGGCCTTGTTGAAATCTCTCGCCTTCATGAAGACTCCGCCTATGTTGTGCAGATTTATTACCATGGTCTTGTATGAACCTATCTCTTTGCCGACGTTTAGCGACTTTATACTGTATTCCAAAGCTTTTCCGGCTTTACCTTTTTTGAAATATATCTTTGATACATTGTCGAGAACAGGTGCCATACCGGACAGATTTTTATTGTTTTCAAAAATTGTGACCGCCTTGTCGAACACTTCAAGTGCCTGGTCAAATTTCCCTTTATTCATCAAGATTGTCCCTTTGAATGAAATAATGTCTCCAAGGTGCGGTTCGACGGTTTTTTCCGGAAGTTTTTCGAAAGAATCGAGGCTTTTTTCCGCCTTTTCGAATCTGCGTGTTTCTATGAGCATAGGAACAAAAAATTTGTAAATTTCAGGCAGAAGTTCGGTTTGATTATTTTCTTCGGCAAGATTTTTCGCCTGTTCAATATACTCGAGAGCTCTGTCTTTATCGTCTTCCTTGAGAAAAGAATGAGCCCTGTAATATAGCAATTTTACGGAAGATGGTGTGTCATTCTCAGAGCGGAAATATTCATCCGCCTGTCCGTATAGTATTTCGTCTATCTGAAAAATTTTCATTTCTTTCTGAACAGAGAACATTTTCAATAATATTTCGAATTTTTTTGTCAAATCTTTCTCTATCTCATAAGCCGTCCTCAAGAGGCCAACGGATTCTTCAAGTCTGTAATTAAAGAAAGACCATTCGGCGGAATCGATATAGTATTTAACCGCCTTGACGATGTCTCCGCCTCTTTGAAAATGAAAGGCGATTTCAGTGAATCGTGTTTTATCATCTCCAAACAGAGTTTCAAGGACTTTAGCCGCTTCAAGGTGTAAGGTCGTTCTTTTTTCTTCGCTCAAGTTTTGGACTATGGATTTTCTGAGTTCTTCATTTCTAAAAAATATGTGGGTGGGCGCCGAAATTGTCCAAATCTGTTTTTTTACTCCTTCATCCAGGAGAGAGTCATAAAAGTTGATTAGTTTTGAATCTTCGATTTTCGATGGATTTGAAGCTGTGAGTGATTTTTTGTCGAAATGATTACCTAAAATCGCACAGAAAATGACAGAGTCACGTAATTTTTCCTCCCAAAAGTCAACTCTTTTGGCTGCAATCTCATTTATTTTGCTTTGTAATTTTGAATACAGTTCCTCTTTCTGTTCCTGTGCTTCCACTGCCAAAAGACACAGTTGTTCGGCTAAGTAGGGGTTTCCGGAAGAAAGAGTCGTAATTTTGTTTATTAATTTGTCTGGCGAATCTTCTCCGAGAAAGGATACTATAAATCCTTCGAGAGCTTGAATAGAAGTTTTTGCAAGTTCGATTTCGAGACTTGGGACATCTTCGTCGAGAAGCAGTTTCGGTTTTTCAGAACCTTTTTCACATCGGGCGGTTGCTATAATGAGAAGTTGACGGTTCGCGATATCGCGCGTCAGTACCTGGATGACGCTCAATGAATCCTGGTCAAAGTATTGAAAATCATCCAGTATTAAAATTAAAGGATTCATAAAAGCGACAGAGAGCATAAAATTTTTAATGGCAAAAACCGAGTTTTCAAACCTATTACACTGTTCTACGCTGTTGTAAACAGAGTTTTCCCACTCCAAACCGGTCAAAGCTGCAATAATCGTCGGAGTTCTTATCAATTCTTCATTTAAAACAACATTTCCTTCAGAAGTCGATGATTGACATTTTTTTAAAAATATTTCGTATTTCTGGATGAACGCTTCTTTCTTGTCCTGAGCGCTTTCTTCTTTGAAAAAAAAATCATTGAAAAAATCCTTGAACGGCTTCAAAGATTCGTTGAAAATTGGGTTTCCGTGAAGAAGAAAAACTGAAGATTTCAATTTTTTTGAAAGCTCGTTTGCAAAAAATGTTTTTCCGGAGCCCTGGTCGCCGTAAATATAAATTATTCCAGGAAAATTTTTTTCAAGAAACGGTTTTACGAACTTTAGACATTTTTCTCCGTAAACGATCCTCTCTTTAAAAAGCCCTTTTGCGGGTTCGGTAGTCTTTTTATTGACAACCTTGAAAATCCTCGTTTCTTTGATGGATCCTTTTTCGACGAACGAAGAATGAGGCAGAGTATTTACCGAATCTTTAATTTTCTCGTTTATCTCTTCTGTTATCAAAATTCCTTTTTCAGTTGTTTGAGTCAAAATCATTTCTGCTGTGTTTATTGAACGGCTAATACAAACGAAATCTTTATAATATTGTGTGTCGAGGAAGCCAACGTAAGAGATACCTCTCGTCATTACGGTCCGAGTTGAAATTTTAAATTCTTTTTCAGCCAGGAAAATTGATTTTACTGCGTTTTCAATATTTTGCGCATCTTCTGATTCAAAATAGAACGTCAAGTGAGGGTTGGGTTTGAAATGTATAAGTCCGCCGAAAAGCAAACCGTCTTTACGGGAGTTTTCGAAGACGAATGAAAGAAAATCGATCAATTCTTCTTCGTTGTCAAACGCTCTGTCGTCAAAAGAAGTCAGAAGCGATGTGATCTGGCTGAAATCACCGTCCTGGAGTTTTGATAGGTCCGTTCGAGTAAAGCTTTCGTCATTTACTTCCGTGTATTTTGGATCAGTGAATTCCGTTGACATCAAAGCTGAATCTACGTTTTCAGCGTAAAAGAAATTTTTCTGCCTGAAAAGCGAAGCCTTGATGTTTTCGTCAGTAATCAATTTTACCGTGGATTCGTCGAGTGTCACGCGGTTCAGAGCTCCGGCGGAAATCGACATGTAGGACTTTATGAACGAGTCGCCTTTAAAATAATAATTTTTTTCCTTTTTTCCGAAAATTCCCCAATCGGCGTTTCCAGTTCCGATGCCGATTTTACAAAAAATAAAGTAATCTCCGAATGGAGTTTTGATTCTGGCAAGATCTTTCATTTTTTTAAGTATACTGAGACTGCAAAAAATTGCATTGTCTGCTGAAGGGGACGGATTTTCATGTGGGAAAACGGCTATAAACTGGTCGCTGAAAAATTTACATACAAATCCGCTGTGGCGATATATGGTCTCGATTATTGGCGTGTAAATTTTGGTAATGTTTGCCGTGAATTCGGTAAAACCCTCGCTTTTATAATCTTTCAGTTTTTCAATGATTCCGGGAAGACCGGAAAGATTAATAGTCACTGCGGAACAAGGAAATACGCCGTATTGCTGAGAGGATTTGAAGCGTTCATGTATAAAAGATGGCGTGTTGTTTTTCATAATTATTCCCTGCTACTTAAAACGCCGTTCTCCTTTGGTCAAAAATCACCTTGTATCAATTTTAACATTATTGGACAATAAGTAAACTAAGTAAAATTTTTTAATATTCCAAACACTTGGTTTCTATAGAAACATCTTTTTTACTTTAATCTAAAATATTTTATAGTGCAATTTTGGGTAAAAGGTATAAAATTTGAAAAATAAAAGAGATCTGCAATGAAACATGTATCATCAAAAATTATATTATTTTTTTGTCTTGTCAGTTTAACTGACTGTGAACAAAATAAAATCCAAAAAATCAAATGTTACGGATTCGTCGAGGCCGACGAATTGAGGCTTGCTTTTCTTGTCGGCGGAAGAATTTCCAAAGTGAATTTTAAAGAGGGTGAACAAATTGAAACAGGCGACACTATTGCCGAATTAGAGAGGATAGAATTCGAACTGAACAGAGACTTAAGGCTGGCAGAATTGTCGGGTGCGCGGGCGTCTTTGGAAAAACTGCAAGCCGGTCTGAGAAACCAGGAAATCAGCAGAACATATTATGTTCTTAAACAAAATCAGACAAGACTTGAATTGATTAAAGAAAATCTTTTACGCATAGAGGCTCTTTATGAAGAAGGAAATGTGCCGCGGCAGGATTATGACAAAGCATTGGCTGAATTCCAGATTGCAGAGGCACAAACCAGCGCTTCATTCCAGGAATTTTCTTTGGCAAACGAAGGAAACAGGGTTGAAGATATTGAAATTGCGATTGAAAAAGTAATCGCCGCCGAGAAGTCCCTGGAACTTGCCCAGCTTCAAGTTGACAGAACATATTTAATTTCACCTGTAAAAGGTGTAGTCGAAGAATTGAATTATGCAAGCGGGGAAATTGTTGCGGCCGGGAAAGAAGTTGCGCGGATAAGTATGTTGGATACTGTGATTGTAAATTTTTGGATTAGTGAAGATCAGCTCGGAAACATCAGGTTGAATCAGAAAGTATCGATCTTTTTTGGTTCTGATGAAGACAACATTTTCGAGGGAAAAATTCTGAACATCTCAAACGAAGCAGAATTTTCACCTTCTGTTGTTTATACTGAAGATGTCAGAGCCGGTTTAGTCTATGAAATTAACGCACTTGTTCCGAATTGTGATGAGTCCCTTAAATCAGGTATGCCGGTGACAATTGAAATAATATATTAATGAGATGCATGAAGATATTATCAGAGTCGAAAAAGTTACAAAGGATTTCGGGAAAGTCAGAGCCATTGATTGTATTTCTCTAAGTGTAAAAAGCAATGAAATATACGGATTGATCGGTCCTGACGGATCTGGAAAATCCACTCTCATAAGAATATTGTCAACAGTAATGAATCCTTCTTCCGGAGTGGTTGAAATATTAGGATTAAATCCTTCAAACAATCCGGAAAAAATCAAAAATAAAATCGGTTACGTTAGTCAGAACTTCGGTTTGTACAGAGATCTAACTGTTGAGGAAAACATAAAATTTTATGCAGATATTTACGAGGTTGACAGGAAAGAATGCAGACAAAAATCTTCAAAATTTCTGGAAATGTATAATTTGTCGGAGTTTGTCAAAAGAAAAGCGGGACATCTTTCAGGGGGAATGAAACAAAAACTCTCGCTGATCTGTGCTTTGATTCACAAACCTCAAATTATATTTCTCGACGAACCGACAAACGGCGTTGATCCGGTTTCTAGAATGGAATTCTGGAAAATACTTTCCGGAGTGACTAAAGAAGGAACATCTGTATTCATTTCAACTTCATACATAGACGAAGCCGAAAAATGCGACAGCATATCTTTGATTTTCAACGGAAAAATAATCGCTCAGGGAACTCCGGACAGCATAAAAGGGATGTTTACAGGAAAAATAATAAAAATAGTGTGTAAAAAACCTGGTGAGATCGCCAGATGCTTCGACGGCATAAATGAAGTCTCGGACGTATTTGTTTACGGGGATTTTGTAAACGTCTTAACATTTAAAAATAACGTCGACGTCTCATTTATTACCGATGTTCTTGAAAGAAAAAATTCCGATTATTATGAGACATATCCCGTTGAACCCGGTTTGGAAGACGTCTTCATCAGCATGATGAAAGGTTTGCATGCCTGACGATCGTAAATATTCTGTGATTCTCCGTCAGGTGTTGAAAAAGTTTGGTGGTTTCACTGCCGTCGACTATATAAGCATGAATGTAGAAAGGGCTGAAATTTTTGGTTTTTTGGGACCGAACGGGGCCGGTAAAACAACGACAATAAAAATGTTATGCGGTCTAATTAAACCTACTTCTGGAGATTGCATCGTGGACGGTATAGATATTTTGAAACATCCTGACGATGTAAAAAAAATAACCGGATACATGAGTCAAAAATTTTCTTTATACGAAGACCTGAAGATTTCAGAAAACATAGATTTCTACGGCGGAATATACGGAGTAAAAAACAATTTATTAAAAATGAGAAAGAGATGGATACTCGATATGGCAGGTTTAACAGGAAAGGAAAACCGGCTTACTAAAACACTTTCCTTGGGCTGGAAACAAAGACTGGCCCTGGGTTGTGCAGTGGTACACAATCCGTCCATACTTTTTTTGGATGAGCCGACATCCGGAGTTGATCCTGTCACGAGAAGAAATTTTTGGAAACTGATTTATGAACTTTCAGACAGCGGCGTCACTGTATTTGTTACTACGCATTATATGCAGGAAGCCGAGTATTGTCACAAGCTGGCTCTGATTGACCGCGGATCAATAAAAGCCATAGGAAGTCCGGATGAACTTAAAAAAATGATATCACCCGAACCGATGATAGAAATCAGATGCTGTGATCCGAATTCAGTTCTTGAAGAGCTTAAAAAGACTGGATTTATTCTGGAAGGATTGATTCATAAAAATATTTTGAAACTTGTTTTGAAAGAAAAAGTTGACAAATCCAAAATCGAATCATTGCTTAAAAGCAGAAATTACAGCTTCAGCCTGGTGAAAACAATAGTTCCATCACTTGAAGATGTTTTTATAAGAGTTACGGATAGTTAAAGCATGAATAATAGAAGAGTGTTTGCCCTGGCTCGGAAGGAAATTATTCACGTCATTAGGGATTCGAGAAGTCTGGGTATGGGGATAGCAATTCCTTTGCTTCTTCTTGTGTTTTTTGGTTTCGCTCTATCGCTTGATGTCAAAAATATTCCACTTGGAGTATATGACAGGAGTTCATCAAGTATGAGCCGAGCGTTTTTGGCTGGTATGACGGCTTCAGGAACTTTTAAAGTCGTGTCGAACGCGGATAGTTATAGCCAGTTGATGAATCTTATGGACAGAAACATGATTCGGGCGGCAATTATCATTCCTGAGAATTTTTCTGGAGCCGATTCTCCTGAAATTCAGCTGATTTTAGACGGATCGGACGCTTATTTCGCGAGGATATCTCTAAATTATGCCAAAAACGCAACTGAAGTATTCAACAGAACAGTACTTATGGCTGATTACTTTAAATTAATAAACGCAGCAAATCAGGGTGTCTCTGTAAAAATTCTTTATAATCCGGAACTCTCAACCCGTATAGGAGTTATACCGGGTTTGCTGGCGGTTATAATTATGATTATCGCGGCAATGCTCACTTCTCTGACCGTGGCAAGAGAATGGGAAAATGGATCTTTGGAGCTTCTTATTTCGACACCTGTGAAATCACTGGAAATAATTGTAGGAAAACTGACACCGTATTTATTAATAGGAATCTTTGATGTAGTCGTAGCTGTATTGGCGGCAAAATTCATATTCGGTATTCCGATAAAGGGAGACTTTTTGTTTTTTTCATTTTCCAGTATTCTTTTTCTTTTCGGAGCCTTCATGATGGGAATGACTATAAGCATAGTAACAAAAAACCAGCTTTTGGCATGTCAATTGTCATTGGTTTCAACATTTCTTCCAGCGTTTCTTCTTTCGGGATTCGTGTATGATGTTTCCAACATGCCTTTGCCAGTGCGTCTGATAAGCCATTTTGTTCCGGCAAAATATTTTATATCAATAATCAAAGCAGTTTTTTTAAAAGGCGGAAGTATTACTACTCTGTGGATTGAGTTTATTTTTATGATTGTATATGCATTCCTGTCTCTTGCGGTGGCGGTTAAAAGTTTCCGTCTAAAAATGTAGGGCGTAAAAATTGCTTAACAGAATAAAGCACATGCTGAAAAAGGAATTTATTCAGGCTTTTCGGGATCCCCGAATGAGGACCGTCATACTTTTAGTACCAATAATCCAGACATTTCTTTTTGGTTACGCAGTGACTACAGACGTGAAAAACATAGGAACGGTAATCGTCGATGGAGATAAAAGTTCTCTGAGCAGAAAGTTCGTGAACGCATTCATGTCCACAGATCACTTCAGGCTTTCCGGCACAGGAGACAATTATGATTACGCAGTGCAAATGATTGACTGCGGAGAAGCGGATTTCGGATTGATAATATCCCCGGAATTCTGCAAAACCGCCAGCAAAAATTTCGAAATTTCCGTTCAGATCATAGTCGACGGATCAAATGCAATGAAAGCCGGGACAGTCCTGGGTTATGCCAGCGATATTATTTCGAAATTCAACAAAGAGACTGTTCTCAGAGGATTGGATCTCAATTCAGTGAACGTAAAGCAGGTAAAACTTTCAGAAAGAATTCTTTTCAATCCGAATCTTCATAGTAAAAATTTTTATTTACCGGGAGTCATTGCCGCCATGGTAATGATAATAACATTGATGCTGTCAGGTATGTCCATTGTCAGAGAAAAAGAAATGGGAACCATAGAACAGATATTAGTGACGCCTATAAGTAAATTTGAATTCATTGTCGGAAAAACTTTTCCATTCGCAATAATTGGCATGATAGATGTGATTTTAGTGACAACAGTGGCAATATTCTGGTTTAAGATACCGTTCAGAGGTAATTTGCTTTTGCTGTTTTTTGCCAATTCGCTTTTTTTGCTGAGCACTCTTGGAGTCGGGTTGCTGATATCGACTCTTTGCTCAACTCAGCAACAGGCGATGCTCAGCACATTCTTTTTCGTAATACCGGCTCTCCTTCTTTCGGGGTTCATTTTTCCGGTGTCTAACATGCCCGTGTGGATTCAGTATTTGACTTATTTAAATCCTCTCAAGTATATGATAGTTATTCTGCGGGGATTGTTTTTAAAAGGCAGTTCTTTACAGGTCCTTTGGCCGAATTTTGCATCTTTGACTGTCTTGGGTTTAATATTTCTATACGGGGCGATTCTGAGGTTTAGAAAAACAATATAGTTCCGCCGAAAGAAAGTTAAAATCGGATTTCAAATTCGCAGGTTTCGTCTCCGTATAACAATGACTTTATGACTTTAACTTTTACCGGTCTATCAAGAATTCCTTCCCATATCCCTTTATACCATCCGGCGCTGCAATGACAGATAGGCTTTGGAAAAGGTACATTTCCGTCTCTTACTAGAGGACAGAAACAAGCTGCAAGTTTTCTCTCTTCGCCCGTCTTTGCCGATGCGTATGCAACTGGATCTCTCGGTTTCCTTTTTTCCCTTACGACGCCGTTTTCGTAAACAGTGTGGGCAAATTTACCGGGATGCTGTTTCATCCGTTCTACCACTTTTTCTATTTTGACGGTATTTTTATATATCTCACGAAGTTCGAGTATTAATTCATCTCCGAATTCCTCAGTAAAAACGCACGAACAGGCCGATAAAATATTTTCTCTCGTTTCTTCGTCAGGGATTTCAAGTTCAAGCTTATTCAATGTTTTTTCGAAATATTCGGCTCTTTCTTTTTCTGAGGCTTCTTTTAATATATCCGAACCGGCCATTATTTTTGCTGAAGTATAGGGATCCGTGTAGCGTTCTATGTTTTGCTTCCATTTGTCGATTTTGTTTTCAAGCCACGTCATTATTAGCCTCTCAATTTAATTGTTTTACTGGCATTTCAAATGCGCTCATTAAACAAAAAAAACTGTTATTTTTTTATGCGTTTGTATTATCATTACTTTAAATCATTTTCCGCAGGAGGCAACATGAAATTTTCAACCGCTGTTTTCCTGATTTTTTGTTCGGGATTGATCAACGGGCAAGGGATCATAATTGACCACTCTTATGTTCATCCTGAAAGTATCCCGCAGATCTGGATAGATTCTGTGAAGACAAACTGTAAATGGCATTACGCGCACACGTCTCACGGAGGTCAGTTGACCATAGGATTGAATGATTATGAAGATCTGAATCCCTTTTTCAACGTGGCCATTGGTTCCTGTAACCTGCCTAATGTTCCGGGCGCTCTTTGTATCCACGACGGGCAGGTCAATCAGACCTACATCACTCCGGATCTGTATTGGCAGTCAACGGACGGCATGAACGCCACGAGAGCTGTACTGAGCGGAAATCCCTCTCTCAATTTTTCAGCGTGGTCGTGGTGCACGCAGATTGACGGATACAACGAAAGTCAGATTCAGGAATATTTGGACTCGATAACTCAACTCGAACTGGAATTTCCCGGAGTCACTTTTATTTACATGACAGGAAACGCTCAGGCGACAGGATCGAGCGGATACAACAGGTTTTTGAGAAACAATCAGATCAGGCAATATTGCATAGATAACAACAAGGTGCTGTTTGACTTCGCAGATCTCGATTGCTGGTGGTACAACGACACGACAGGTCTTTGGGAGCATAATGTTTACGTATACGACACACACCTCATTCCCGTCGAACACCCGGCATTCAACGGCAGTTACGGCGGGCACACGACCTATGCCAGCTGTCAGCAGAAAGGATATGCGGTCTGGTACATGTTCGCCGTTTTGAACGGATGGGAACCTTCTTCGGTTGAAGAGGGAGTTTTGTCTCCAGTAAACGATTTCCTGCAATGCAGAGTATTTCCGAATCCTTTTACGGATTATGCCGAGATCTCTTTTAATCTGAAAAAATCGGAATTCGTCGAAATTAAAATATTCAATGTTCTCGGGCGCTTTGTTCAAAGCATTTTCGAAGGATCTCTCGGAGAAGGAGATCATAGTTTTTCGTGGGACGGCACTTGCTCGGAATTGAAACCTGCTGAAAATGGAGTGTATTTTTATAAAATATTTGTATCAGGAAATGAAAGTTCTTTCGGAGAACTTATATATTTAAAGTAAATTTTCGAAAAATGAATTGTCAGTACCGGACCTCGTAAAGGAGTTCATTATGGGAAATGTTTTGATAATCAAAGGAACCTACAAAAAAGACGGTATGACTTCGGCACTCGTGGATAATTTCGCGAGAGGAATTAAAAGCGCAGATGAAAACGCCGAAGTCAAAATTGTCGATCTTCTCGATGCAAATGTCGCTTTCTGCCGCGGCTGCGAAGAGTGCATGAAGACCGAAGGGAAAATCGGCATTTGCTCTATAGATGACGACACGAAGGGAATCCTTGAAGACATGCTCGAATGCGATGTTCTGGTTTTTGCCACTCCGGTTTATGAAATGGGACCTACCGCCCTGATGAAAAGATTTTTAGAGAGAAATTATGCCGTACTGAAACCGGGCAAGGGATGGCCAAAAGGAAGGAACCCGAAAAGGAAAGATAAAAGAGGTGTCATCCTGCTTTCTTCCGGAGCGCCTTATCCTGTAAACGTAATATTCGGCATAACCGGTCACTCCATAAAAACACTAAAGTGGATTTGCAAACTATGGTCGTGCGGCAAAGTATGCTCACTTAAAGCCGGCGGAATGGAAAACAACGAAAAAACTAAAAACAAATTTACTGAAAAAGCATTCCAACTGGGTCGCAAGATCCAGAAAACGAGAAAAACCGCAGTCGTTTAAAGCGGGGACATCAAGCGCTTTTTTTAATCCTGAGGATTTGCTGCGTCGCTTCTTCTGTTGCGGCTGAATAGTGCTGGAACGCCATTGAATAACTCGCCCTTCCGCTGGTTTGATTGCGTAAGACCGTTGTGAAACCGAAAAGTTCCGACAAGGGCGCCTCGCAGGAAACGACGTTCAAACTGCCCTGAATATCTATTCCGTTTATTTTGCCTCTTTTTGAACCTACAAGTCCCGCAATAGAACCTACAAACTCTTCAGGCGTGTTTATTTCAATAAGCATTATCGGTTCGAGCAGGATTGGAGAGCACTTTCTGAAAGCGCTTTTAAAACACTCTCGGCCGGCCACTCTGAATGACATGTCAGATGAATCCACGGAATGGTAAGATCCGTCAATCAGTTCTGCTTTGACGTCCACGACAGGATATCCTGCCAATACTCCGTTTTGGAGAGCGTCTATGACCCCCTTTTCAATGGACGGGATGAACTCTTTCGGTATCCTTCCTTCTTTTATTTTGTTTATGAACTCGAAACCGCAACCCGGACCCGTCGGAGAAACTTTCATTTTTACGTGCGCGTATTGGCCCTTGCCTCCCGTCTGCTTGGAATATTTCAATTCTTCTACGATAGATTGAAGAATCGTCTCTCTGTATGCGACTTTTGGTTCGCCGGTCTCGATTTCAATACCGAACTCGTGTTTAAGCCTGTCTATTAAAACTTCAAGATGCAATTCTCCCATACCTGATATTACAACGTCTTTTGTTTCTTCATCAGTTTTGTAAATAAAAGACGGGTCTTCTTCGGCGAGTTTTGTCAATGACCTGGTAAGTGCATCGGTCTGGCTTTTTTCACTGTTCTTAATGGAAATTGACATTACCGGTGAAGGAAATTCTATTGATTCGAGAAGTATCGGATTTTCAGATTCTGAAAGAGTGTCTCCTGTGAAGGTGTCAGACAGCCCGACAGCCGCAGCAATATCGCCCGCGTATAAACAATCTACGCTTTCTCTCTGATTTGCATGCATCTGGAGTATTCTGCTCAGCCTTTCGCGCTTGTTGCGTGAGGAGTTGTAAATGTACGATCCCGCTTTCACAGAACCGGAATAAACTCTGAAATAGACGAGCTTTCCGACGTGCTTGTCTATTTGGATCTTGAACGCAAGGGCAGAAAAAGGTTCATCATCGTCGTTGTTTCTGAAAACTTCATTCCCTTCTCTGTCTGTTCCTTTTAAAGCAGGCATGTCTTTGGGGGAAGGTAGAAACATGTTTACTGCGTCGAGGAGCTTTCTCACTCCTTTGTTTTTGAAGGCGGATCCGCAAAGGGCGGGAACTATCTTGTTTGTGACGGTGGATTTTCGTATGGCCGAGATTATCTCTTCTTTTGTGAGGGAATCTTCATCGTGGAAATATTTGTCGAGAAGTATTTCGTCGTTTTCAACCGCTTTCTCGAGCATTATTTTTCTGTATTTGTTGGCGAGAGAAATCAAATCCTGTGGAATTTGTTCGACTTCGTATCTTTTGGCGTCTTTTTCGTCGGTGTAATAATACGCTTTCATTTCGACGAGGTCGACTACTCCTTTGAATTCAGATTCGGCTCCAATGGGTATCTGCAGAGGGATAACGTTAGCTTCCAACTGGTTTTCTATCTCTTCAATCACTTTGAAAAAATCTGCACCGATTCTGTCCATTTTGTTTACGAACGCAAGTTTCGGCACATTGTGTTTTTGAGATTGATGCCAAACCGCTTCGGATTGAGGTTCAACGCCGCCGACCGCGCAAAAAACTGCTATTGCTCCGTCGAGAACACGAAGGCTCCTTTCCACTTCTACAGTAAAATCTACATGACCCGGCGTATCTATGATGTTTATCCAATGATCTTCCCAGTGACAATGAGTAGAGGCTGCCGTTATGGTTATGCCTCTCTCCTGTTCCTGTTTCATCCAGTCCATGAGGGCTTCCCCGTTGTGGACTTCCCCAATTTTGTGAGATCTCCCCGTGTAAAAGAGAATTCTTTCAGTTAAGGTAGTCTTTCCGGCGTCTATGTGAGCCATTATGCCTATATTTCTTACTTTTTCCAACGCTATTATATCTGACATTTTATATACACCTTTCCGATGGCTGAGATTTAGAAAATACTGTGTGAGAAAATATTTTCGCAGGATCTTAATTCGTCCGGTTTTTTATCATAAAAAGAGAACAATTTCAAGTGCTTAAAAATAATAATTATTTATCCCGACTTATGCATTAAGTAACGCACCTTTTTCGAACTTGATAACTTATTCCCGAAACTATATTATTTTTGTTATAAACTCAGCGGAGGCGATATGCCTGAAATACCGGAAATTATATCAAGGGCAAAAGAGATGAACAGCGCTATTTGCGGAAGAAAAATTTTGTCCGCGGAAATATTCCAGCCTAAATGTCTCAATATGAATAAAGCAGAATTCCGAAGAAAATTAAAAAACGCCAATGTCATTAGAGTTTATCAAAGAGGCAAGTGGATATTCACTGAAACTGACAGAGGGTATCTTTTGATAAATCTCGGAATGGGCGGAGAAATTCTTTTGACTGAAGCAGACAAAATACCTTTGAAAAAACGAGCCGTTTTCGTGTTCTCCGGAGGAGTTTGCATTTCAGTGAATTTTTGGTGGTTTGGGTATATTCATTACGCAAAAAATGGAAAATTGTATAAACATAAAGAGACGGCAAAGCTGGGAATTGATGCGGATAAAATAACTTTTTCAGAGTTAAAAACTCGGCTCGAAGGAAGAAGAGGAAACATCAAATCATTTTTACTGGATCAGAAAAATATAGCCGGTATAGGGAATGCCTATATTCATGATATTTTGTTTTTTGCAAAATTGCATCCGAAAAATAATGTTCAAGTCCTTGACGAAATCCAAATAAAACATCTTCACGAAGGCATCAAAAAAGGACTAAAAAAAAGTATAAGAAAAGGTGGTGCTTTTTATGAAACAGACATCTTCGGAAAACCCGGCGGTTTTAAAAGAAAAGACATCGCCATAGGATACAGAAAAGGTGAAAAATGCCCTGTTTGCGGAGCGGCTATAGAAAAGATTAAAACAGGCTCGAACAGCTCTTTCATCTGTCCTGAATGCCAAAAAGAGTAAATGAAATATTTAATACCAAGGTTTATTGTCCGGCAAAACAAAGAGGGGCTTTGTTTCGGTGAATTTAATGCCGCCGCCATGTTTTTGGATGTAAAAGGATTCACTTCGATTTCTGAAAAACTTATGAAAGCCGGTAAAGAAGGAGCGGAAATTCTTTCGACCCTTCTTGAATCCATATTCAAACCGGTGACCAGAATGATATACGAAAGCGGAGGCTTCGTGACAGGTTTTGCCGGGGATGGTATAACGGCGGTATTCCCTGAAAATGAATGCTCTGTTTCAGCGGTTTTAGTTTGCGCTGAAAACATTAAAGGATTTGTCGTCGACAACGGACATGTGAGTACAAAATTTGGCGATTTTGAGTTTTCGATGAAAATCGGAATTTCACGGGGTAAAGTGGAATGGGGGACAATTGGAACTGTTTCAAACAGGACTTATTATTTCCGCGGAAATGCGATAGAAGGATGCGCCGATTCCGAAAAAAAGTGCAAACATACCGAATGTGTAATAGACAGAAACGTCTACGACGTTCTCGATAAAAACTGTATTGATACAGTTTCCTGCGGAGAAAAATATTTCGTCGTTAAAAAAGTGAATTCCGGAGTGACACCTCAAAAAGCCGAGGCGATTAAAACATTTGAAATTGAGCTGGCAAGAGAAATGTATTCGGGTTTTATTTCACGAGAACTTACAGAAATGCCTTACAGAGGAGAATTCAGGGAGATAACGGCAGTTTTTGTTTCTTTCAAAGGACAAGAGAAATACGATGAATTGAAAACTTATATAGAAGATGTACTCAAAAAGACCGAGGAATTCGGAGGCTTTTTCAGTTCTCTCGATTTCGGCGACAAGGGATGTAATTTCCTTGTGATATTCGGTGCTCCAAAATCTTTTGAAAATGACGAGAAACGGGCGATTGAATTCGCTTTATCTTTGAAAACAGATTCTACAAAAATTGGAATCAACAAAGGGACGGTATACGCGGGATTGATCGGTGATGACTTGAGGTGTAACTATTCATTTATCGGTGAGGCGGTTATTGTCGCTTCGAGGTTCATGCAAAAAGCCGAACCAGGAGGAATCCTGGTTTCAAAAAACATTCACGCTAAACTCAGCGAAGAATTTGAAATGGAATTTATCGGCGATGTCAGTTTGAAAGGGAAAATCACATTAACTGCAGCGTTCAAGCTTGTCGGAAAATTTCAAAAAAGAAAAAGAGCTGATGCAGGCGCTGAAATCGTGGGTAGAAAAGCGGAATCTGAAATTTTAATTAGGGCGTTCGATTCTCTGAAAGAAGGTAAGTTCGGAGGCGTAATCCACGTCACGGGAGAACCAGGCTCCGGAAAAACATTTCTCGTTAAGAAAATGACTGAAAATGTGAAAAAGGATGCAGACACATGGGTTTTTAACTGCGATCCCATTTTGAAAAAGGCGTTCAATCCGATCGTTTACTGCCTGAAAACCATTTTCAATCAGCTGGGTAACGAAGACGATTCATTAAAAGGTAACATCTTCGAAGACATTTTCGATTCTTTTGTCGCCAGGATCGCATCCATCGGGAAAAGACATTCGGCAGACGACATTCTGCAGGAACTGGAAAGAGGGAAAAATTTTATCGGAGCCCTTCTCAATCACACAACCGAAAACTCGGTTTATGAATTTCTCGATCCCAAACAAAGACACGAAAACACGCTTTTCGCAGTTAAATATTTATTGACGGCATTGAGCCTTCTAAAACCCGCGGTATTATTTGTTGACGATTTTCAATGGGTAGACGATGAATCTTACAGGTTTTTTGAAGTTTTAATGAGAGGGCTCGAAAGTTTTCCGATATGCGTGGTGATAGCGAGCAGACTGAATGATGACGGATCTCTGCCTCGCTTGATAGGCAAAGAAGGTTGGCCGACCCAGGAGATTAACCTGAAAGGACTTGACCCAACTGAATCCACGGAGATGATAAGGAACATACTTAAAAAAAATGTCTCTGAAAAAGCGATTGATATGATATTCGAAAAAACGCAAGGAAATCCTTTTTATCTGGATCAGTTTTGTCTTTATCTCAAAGAAAACAACTTTTTGAAGGAAGATAGAGAAGAATACACGCTCGAATCGGATGTCGCGGATGTTCCGGAAAACATCTCTTCCGTCATTGTCGCAAGAATAGACAGGCTTCCACTGAAAATCAAAGAAACGCTTCAGATTGCGAGCGTGCTTGGAAAAGAATTTGATAGAGAGATTCTTTTTTCCGTTTCCAGAGAAATAAACCAATTTGACAGGGATGATTTCGAAAATACTCTTCTTGATATCCGGAAAGAGAACCTGATTACCGATGTTCATGAAAAGAGATTTGCTTTTAAAAGTAATTTTCTCCGAGACGTAGTATACGAAATGCAATTGATATCAAGATTGAAATATATCCACGGAACCGCAGCCGATACTCTTGAGAAGATGTTCACCGGCAAGCCCGAATTTAGTTACGAAATTGCTTCCCATTATTATTATTCCGAAGAAAGATCAAAAGCGCTCGCAAATTACAGAGTGGCTTCGGATTATTTGTCAAAGGCATACAGAAACAGAGAAGCCATAGAGAGTCTGAACAAAATAATTGAATTGAGTGATAACGAAAACGAGAAAAGACTCACAGTTTTCAGCAGAGCAGAAATAGAATTTTTAGCAGGCGATTGGAAGAAACTGCTGTCTGATTTGATTTACCTGACAGAAGATGTGAAAGATAAACTTGATGCCGGCGCGTATTTAGATTCCATGAACAGGCTTGCGCAATTGTATCTTTACACGGGAAAAATCGACAGGGCTCTTGAAACAGCGGAACTTGGCCTGTCATATTGCGGCGTCAATGGAAGAGAAGACAAAAAAGAAATGTTTCTCGGAGTTTACGGACAGATATATTACCACAAAGGAGAATTCGACAAAGCGATGGGGTTTTACGAGAAGCAGAAAAAATGTCATCAAGCCTGCGAAGATAATAAAAAACTCTCTTTAGTGTCAGGAAACATCGGCTTGATCCATTGGAACAAAGGCGAGTTTGAAAAAGCAATTGATTGTTACAAAGAGCAAATTGAAATCTGTGAAAGCGAAAACGACATTTACAGTCTTAGCGTCGCATACTTGAACATGGGATCGGTATTTTTTCACAAGTCGGAAATAGATGAAGCCATGTTTTATTTTTCTAAAGCAAAAAATCTTTGCGAAAAAATGGGATACAAGAGAGTTTTGAGCGCCGCGATAGGAAACATCGGAGGCGCATACATGGAAAAGGGGAACACCGATAAAGCTTTTGAATATTATGCCAGAAAGAAAAAAATGTCGGTTGAACTTGGAGAAAAATCCGGGATAGGCCTGTCCGTGGGAAATATGGGCTGTATTTATATGGAGAAAGGCGAGTACGAAAAAGCGCTGGATTGTTTCAATGAAAAGCAGAAGGTTTGCGAAGAACTGGCAGACAGAAAAGGATTTGGATACGCTTTGGGTTTCAAAGGCGATCTGTACAGAAGGATTGGCAAATGGGACAAAGCCGCCGAATGCTACGATAACGTAATCAAAATGTGCTCAGAACTCGGATTTAAAATGGGCATTTTGTCCGGGATAGCCGGCGTCGGATACGTTTTAACAGAGAAAAAAGATTATTATAAAGCCCTGGAAAAGCTTAAAGAAGCGCTCTCATTGGAAAAAGAAATCGGGACAAAAATCTACCCTCTTTATTATTACGCGGGAATCTGTATTTCAGAACTTGATTCGTGCTGCGATTTAAAAAACGAGATAGACTCTTTGACCGGTTTAGGACTCGATCCGAAAGCGTATTTTGAATACTCGCTTGAACACATGAAAAAAGATTTTGATACGGTAGAATATGCGACGGCTTTGTCTAAATACGGCACATATTTAAAATCATTGGGAATTGCTGAAAAGGGAGAGGATTGTCAGAAAAGAGCTGAAGAAATAATATGTAAACTGCAGAAGAATTCATAGGACAAAGATAACGATGAAAATAATAACCAGATAAATCCTAATGAATTGTAAAAATGTTTTTATTATTAAAATATTGTGTAAATTATTTCTACACGAGTCTTGAAAAGAAGATAAAATTCTATTGTCGAAAAGAGTTACAACTGCGGAATTCCGCAATAATTTTATAGGATTGCAGTGAACATTATAAAGGTATATTTAACATAGAAACAGGAGGCTCGAATGAAAATAATATTATCTGCAACATTTATCTTCGCCGTCGTTGCCTCGATTTTTTCCATATATAGTGAAGGAATAACTGATGTGGTCGTAGAATATTCGGACCCGCACTTGCTGATCCTTAACGCACAAGTTGGAAGCATTGAAATAGGACAGAAAACAGCTGAAGGAAGGCTGTTTTCAACCGTTTTGATCCCATGCACTCATTCGTCAGGTGCAGTCGGAGAACCGTATATTCCTGTAATAAGAAAAATCGTTGAAGTGCCGCTGGGGGCGCAATGGTCAGTAACTGCATGGTCGGGAAATCAAAAACAAATATATCCTGATAACCAATTATATCCGGTTCAACCGTCACAAATAAAACTGATGCATTCAATCATTGATTTTACCATAGATGAAAGCGCTTATTTGCCTGATCGAATGTTCGGAGAAGCATTAGTGAGGGTTTCAGACAGTGGTTTTATTCGAGGACACAGATTTATAACAATAGAAGTGTTTCCTGTGTCTTATAATCCGGGAAAGAATGAAATAATTTACAGAAATGACATTGAGATTGTGATTGACCTGAGAGACAGCGATTTAACTTCAACTATTGAATCATACAGGAGATATGATAATCACCAATCGAGGAAATTTCTCGAATCATTCATGCTCAACTTCGGGGCATACGGTTTCGGTACAAAATTGCCCGAGAATCCTATAGGGTATCTGATAATCGCTCCGGATGAATATTTGCCTTATTTAGAAGAGTTCGTGGACTGGAAAAGACAAAAAGGCTACTTTGTGACGCTGACGGCCTTATCGTGTGTAGGTAAAACGGCAAATGAAATAAAATTGTATATTCAAAATGCCTATGATTATTGGGCGATACCTCCTCAATATGTACTGCTCGTCGGCGATGATTCCATTCCGGCTTTCACGGGTACTGTGACCGGAACAATAACGGATCATCCGTATTCCCTTATGAAGGGACAGGACATGATGCCTGATGTATGGACAGGCAGATGGCCTGTATCGTCAGTAGTTCAATTGAAAGCAATAGTTGATAAAACGCTGTTTTATGAAAATCCGGATTTATGGAATTCTGACAGTTCTTGGTGCAAACGGGTGGTTTTTATGGCAAGCACCGACAACCACACGATTTCTGAAGGAAGTCATCGTTGGGTGATTAACAATTATCTGGGACCGGATAATTTCATTTGTGATACTCTTTGGCACTATTACGGCGCAACCACGAGTCAGGTCAGCGACGCCTTCAACGGAGGGCGTTGTTTAGCAGTGTTTTCAGGACATGGAGGCGTATACGCCTGGTCGGATGGCCCCCCATTCACGCAGACGAATGTCAGTAATTTGACAAACATCAACCATTATCCGATCGTTCAGAGTTATGCTTGCACAAACGGGCAATGGTCTGCATCGGAATGTTTTGCGGAAACCTGGATTCGGGCTCAAGGAAAAGGAGCCGTGAGTTTTTGGGCGTCTTCTCCGGGATCTCTTTGGGCTGAAGACGACACGCTTGAAAGGTGGGTTTTTAAAGGTCTTTACGATTTGTCTCTGACGTCGGAAAAGGCTTTTTACGATTATGGCCTCCTTGGCGTTTATACATATGGGGGAACTTACGTTCAACCAAAATATTATTACGAGGGTTATAATTTATTCGGGGATCCGTCGATTGATGCCTGGACGGGATACCCTGAAGCGCTGAGTGTATCACACCCGGCAACAATTCCTGCAGGAAATCAAACGGTTCACGTGACTGTCATGAAGGAAGGGACGCCTTGCCAGAACGCTTTGGTTGCTTTGTCTGACGATAATTCAGTGTGGGCTGAATACACGGACGCCGCTGGAACGGTTGATATACAGGTGTCGGCTCTTAATTCGGTTTTATTGAACCTAATGGTATCCGGGCACAATCTTCATCCTTACTTTGGCAGTATTGAGGTGGCTGGTTCTTCAGTAGAGGAACAGCCGTCTCCTTGTGCCTGGAAGATGTCTGTATGCGGATCGGAAAGGTTAAAAATTTCTTACAGCATTGGAAACGAAGTGTTTGTGAATCTGTCTGTATTCGATGTTTCAGGAAGAGAGGTCAGGCAATTGGTCGATGAACGGCAATCCGCCGGAGATTATATTGTCAATTGGAATTATAACAGTGGATACTACACGAGTGTTTCGACAGGATTTTATTTTATTGTTTTAAAAGCCGGAGAATTCAGACTTACAGAAAAAGTTTTATTGATAAAATAGCATTTTGAACAGTAAAAGAAAACCAGGCAAACAAGGGATGTTATTTAGGATGTTTTTATGAAAGTGGTTTTTATTCACGGCAGGTCTCAGGAAAATAAAGATCCTGAGAAATTGAAAATAACGTGGATAAAAGCGCTGAAAAACGGACTGAAAAAAACAGGACTAAGTCTTCCGAAAGATGTCCTTTTTGAATTTCCTTACTATGGAAAAATTCTTGAAAAACATACATTAAGAAAAACAGTTCTGTCACGCCGTGAAAATTTATTGATAAAGGAAATCCTGTTTGAAATGGCGGAATTATCCGGTTTAATTGACTTTGTAAACACTGAAGAACCGCGGGATGATATTCAACAGAAAAGCATTTTTGCGAGTGAAACGGTCCAAAAGTTATTGAGGCTGTTTGAAAGAAATGTCGAAATAAGTTCTCTGATGCTTGATATTTTCACTCGTGATGTCGCCGCCTATCTTTCCGTGAGAAAATTAAGGGACGAAATTGACAATTTTGTTATGGAAATAATTGATTCGGACACAAAAACCGTAATAGGTCATTCTCTCGGCTCCGTGATAGGTTATGAAGCATTAAGGAAAAAGGGTAAAAATCACAGAAGTATTAGCCTTTTCGTAACCGTCGGCTCCCCTCTGGGTTTATCATCAATAAAAAAATGTCTCTCAAAACCGCTTAAAATGCCGGATTGCGTTGAAAAATGGCTTAATGTTTACGACGAACGTGATTTTATAGCACTGAAGAAACTTGACAAGTACGTTTTTCCGATAACACCGGAAATAATGAACCTGTCCGAAGTAAAAAACGACAGCGGTAATCATCATGGAATTGAGGAATATCTCAACGATAAAACCGTGGCAGAACAAATTTTCAAATCCCTTGTTTGATGCGATTGAAATTATAAATTTGAATTTATGATTGATATTGTAGGCATTTGTAGTATAATCCGGCAGATAAATTTTAGGGACAAAGAAGATATTATTCCTTTTTGTTAATTTCCATAAAAATCCAATCCAGAGGGAAAAATGCAGAGATTGAAAAAATTCAGGCAACTCGGGCTTTCCGAGGAAACAATTGAAGCGATAATTCAGAAAGGCTTCGAAGAACCGACAGAGATTCAAATCCTTACGATACCTAAATTGCTGTCGGGAGACAAGGATCTGGTCGGACAGGCGCAGACTGGGACGGGAAAGACGGCGGCTTTCGGCCTGCCTATAATAGAGAAGATAAGATGCGATAAAACAGTACAGGCTCTCGTGGTCACGCCGACGAGAGAGCTCGCTCTTCAGGTGTCAGAAGAATTGAGTTCGCTCAAGGGCAAAAAGAAAATTGCCGTGGTTCCCATTTACGGAGGCCAGTCAATAGAAGAACAGTTCAGACGCCTCAGAAAGGGAGCCGAGATAATCGTCGGAACGCCCGGAAGGATAATCGATCATCTTAAAAGAAAAACAATCGACCTGTCCGAAATCGAGTTGCTCGTCATAGATGAAGCTGATGAAATGCTTAATATGGGTTTTGCCGACGAAATGGAAGAGATACTGAAACACACAAATCCCGGTAAAAGAACGCTTATGTTTTCAGCGACTATGCCTGACAGGATAATGAATGTAGTCAACTCCTACATGAAAGATCATGAAATTATAAGAATTAAAAAGGACCAGCTTACAACGAGCCTTGCCGATCAGATATATTTTGAGGTGAGGGAAGCCGACAAAGTTGAAGCGCTTTGCAGAATTATTGATTTTGAAGAGGAGTTTTACGGACTGATCTTCTGCAGAACGAAAAAGGACGTCGATTTTCTGACGTCACGCCTCAATGACAGAGGGTACGACGCGGAAGGCCTCCACGGGGATATATCGCAGGCACAGAGAGAAAAGATTCTCGCCAGGTTCAAGCGTCGTCAGATAAATCTTCTCGTTGCCTCGGACGTCGCTGCGAGGGGTTTGGACGTTTTCAACATCACACACGTAATAAATTTTTCTCTGCCTCAGGACCCTGAATCTTATGTACACAGAATCGGCAGAACAGGAAGAGCGGGAAACAGGGGAACTGCGATAACGTTCGTGACTCCGTATGAATACAGGAAGCTTGTGTTTATTAAAAAGATTGCCAAAACACAAATACGCAAAGCCGAAATACCCAAAGTTGACGAGGTGATGAAGGAAAAGCAAAAGAGAATAAGAAAAGAACTTGAAAAAGCAATCCAAAAAGATACCGACGGAACTTACTTCAGTTGGGCGGAAGAGTTGATTTCCAAGCACGGTGCTTCAAAAACTGTGTCCGCGCTTCTCAAATTGTCTTTTAACGAGAAGCTCGACCCGAGTGTCTATTCCAATATCGATGAAAAACAGACAGGAAAAAGATCAAAAGATTACTCCGTTGACGATCAGGGCACTACAAGGTTGTTTGTTTCAATCGGGAAAAAAGACGGAATTACGCCAAAGAAACTTGTGCAAATTCTGAAAAAAACTGTAAATATTCACGACAGGAACATAAACGACGTCGAAGTTTTCGAAAGTTTTTCATTTGTCACTGTGCCGTTTTCTTCTGCGGAGGAGATAGTCAGGAAGTTTTCAGTTAAAATAAAAGGAAGAAAAGCTTCAGTCTCTCATGCCAAAGACAAAAAATCTGTTTAAAGTAGTTTTTCCCGGAGTATTGTCCTTAAAGTCCCTTTCTTATATACTACTCATTTATAACGGAAATCCGAAAACTGCGAATTAAAATCTAACAGGAAAAGAAAATGGATAAAAACCGTCTTATATTGGTAGTCAACACCGGATCGACGACCACTAAATGCTCTCTTTTCAAACAAAATGGTGACGCGATAGAAATTGAGACAGCATCAGTCTTTGAGCATTCCGATGATATCATCCACAAGTATCCGACAATTTCCGCACAAGTAGACTTCAGAGAAGAGCTGGTACGAAAATTCGTAGATGGATCCCTGGCTGAAAATGAATCCGTGGCGGCAGTAGGCGCTATAGGAGGCATGCTTCCGCCTGTTCCGAGCGGAGTGATAGAATTAAACGCCGAACTCGCCGATTTCAGCCTCAACCGCCCCGTCTATCAGCACGCTTCTAATCTCGCGGCTCCGATTGCGCACAGATTGTCGTTGTCTTTAAAATCACCTTCTTATGTAGTAGACCCGGTGGGTGTCGATGAAATAAACCCGATTGCGAGGATTTCAGGATGCCCTGAATTTCCCCGTTTTTCATTTGTGCACGCTTTAAACATAAGGGCAACAGTGAGGAAACTGGCGAAAGAACTTGACAAAGAGTTCAACGAAATGAGATGCGTCGTGTGCCATCTCGGAGGCGGTTTTTCCATAGCGCCTCTCGAGGGGGGTAAAATTATTGACAGTGACAACAGGATGGAAGGAGCTCCATTCACGCCTGAAAGGGCGGGTGGAATCCCTCCAATTCCTCTTCTCGAAGCTTGTTTTTCAGGTAAATACACAAGAGATCAGCTTCATAAAAAATTATACGGAGCCGGAGGTATATACGCTTACCTCGGGACAAAAGACATCAGGGAAGTTGTCAGAAGGATAAATGATGGCGACGAGTTCGCAAAATTCATTTACGACGCGATGATCTATCAGATTTGCAAAGAAATAGGCTCGATGGCGTCTGTTCTCGATTTTGATCTCAACGGAATAATAGTCACGGGCGGAGTCGCGAAAGAATGCTATCTAACGAGTGAAGTGACCCGCAAATGTTCGAAACTCGGGAGAGTTTATGTTTATCCCGGAGAGAACGAAAACAAGGCGATAGCGACTAGCGTTTTCCTCGTGCTGACCGGAAAAGATAAATCTATGAAATGGCCCCAATGTATTATTAAAAACGAAGACACTGATCCTATGATAACATTCAAAAAATCGAATCAATAATTTCCGGAGGAGTGTTTTGAGTATAAAAAATTTCAATGAACTTGGAGAGGCTGTCGGTAAACTGCCTCCCGTGGCGTTAGCCGTCGCGGCAGCGCAGGACGAGGAGGTCATAGGCAGTCTCAAAATTGCCGTGGAAAAAGGATTTGTAGGTAAGTGTTTTCTCGCGGGCGACAAAATGAATATAGAAAAACGCCTCGTTAAAGTCTTTACCGCAATGAAGAACATCGAGTTGATGGAAGCTTCCAGCGACAAAGAAGCGGCGGTTCTCGCCGTGAAGGCAGTCAGGGAAGAAGGGGCGGAAATCCTCGTCAAAGGCAGTCTTAAATCGGAATTGTATTTGAAAGCAATACTTGACAAAGAAACAGGTATAAAAGCTTCTTCAGTTCTGTCCAACCTCAGCCTTTTCGAAATGGAAAGTTACCATAAATTCTTCGCTGTCAGCGACAACGCAATTGTCATTTGTCCATCGCTCGAAGAAAAAAAAGCCATAATAGAAAACACAAAACGACTTTGGGATTCCCTGGGTGTGAAAGAAGTCAAAGTTGCGGCGCTCGCCGCTGTAGAAACAGTCAATTCTAAAATGCAGGCGACACTCGACGCCGCGGTGCTACAGGTAATGTCCGCAAGGGGACAACTGAAAGGTTTTGTCGTGGAGGGGCCTCTCGGCTACGACGCCGCCATAAACAGAGAATGCGCCATACACAAGGGATTGAAGGATTCGGTGGTGTGCGGTGATCTTGATTTCATTCTCGCCCCAAATCTCGAAACGGCAAATTCCCTCGGTAAAAGCTACAAGTTTCACGGAGGAGCGACATGGGGGGGGATGGTTTTCGGAGCAAAAGTACCGTGTGTTTTGAATTCGAGATCTGATGACGAACAAAACCGTTTCAATTCGCTTCTCATCGCGAGAGCTATAGTACACGGAGAGTCTCTTTTCAATCTTAAGGAGAAAAAATGAGTATTTACGCGCTGATCATTCTGATTTATTTTGTGATCATTGTATTGATAGGCCTTTTGACGAAAAAAGTCGCGAGCAAATCCATGGCCGACTTTCTGGTTGCGGGTAGAAATCTCGGATTGATTGTCTGCGCCGTTGTCGTCGCCGCCGAGTGGCTAGGAGGAATGAGTACGATAGGCGTCAGCGAAAAAGCATTTAAAACCGGTTCTCTTCAACCGATATTTTATAACATCGCTACTGCCGCAGGAATGATAATAATCGGTTTTACCGTAGCCGTACATTACAGAAGGAAAAGCGTGCACACGGTCAGCGAGATGATAGATTCTCTTTTCGGATCTCAAGCGCGAACAGTTTCGGCTATAGCTTTCCTAATAGCATATATTATTCTGACTTATGTTCAGCTTCAAACCTGTTCGAGCGTCATGGCTCCTCTTTTCGGAATTGACTGGATATGGGCTGTACTTATCTCATCGGTCATCATAACAATTTACACCTATTTCGGAGGAATGCATGCTTTGGCCGTAACCGGAATAGTTTACCTCGTGACAATGTTCGGAGGTCTGGGAACCGCGTTTGTCATAGGACTTGTTAAAGTAGGCGGCCTGGTGAATCTTCACGACACACTGGTGGCTGGAGGCGCTCCCAACAACTTGTACAATCCTTTCAGCGCCGGTGTCAGCGACGCTTTTGCTCTGCTCCTCGGAGGAGTGCTAGGCGGAATGGCCGCGCAGGCGAGTATCCAGCCGATATTCGCAGCGAGGAATGTAAAAACAGCCAGATGGGCTTCGGTCCTGGCGGGATTTATTGTGGCGCCTTTCGGAATAATGGCGGCATTTTTGGCTCTTTACGCTAAAACCGGAGCGTTTTTCGACACGAGCACTGTAAAAGCCAATGAAATACTGCCGACACTTCTGCAAACACCAGCTTTCATCCATCCTGTCCTCGGCGGAATCGCTTTAGCCGGTGTAATCGCGGCCATCCTTTCAACAGTCGGTCCTGTTAATTTTGCAGTTGTCACTATCGCGGCAAAAGACATATATCACGGAATAATAAACAAAAAGGCCGACGATAAAAAAGTCGTTTCGACTGCGAGAAAACTCGTCATACTCGTGAATCTGATAACAGTTCCCCTGGCAATTCTTTTAAGGGGCGCGATCCTCGATACGGCTTACATTTCCTATGCTATAAGAGCGATAGGAGCCATCGTCATTCTGATGGGGCTTTACATGAGGGGATGGATCACGCCGTTGGGAGTAAAACTGTCGTTCATCATTGGAACCTTCGTGATCTTTCTGACCCTTCTGGCAAAACAATTGAACTGGTTTACTGTGGATAAAACATACAGCGCCGTCGTTACGACTATAGTCATAATAATTTTATGCACTGCTTTCGATAAAATATTCGGCGGCGGGAAAAAAGCTGCGAAGTGAGGCGGATATGAAGGAACAACGGAAAACAGCGAAAAGACATTTTATTGACGGATCGAGAATTATTATCGAGTCGGTTGTCAGAACGGGCGCAGACGTATTCGTCGGATATCCGATAACTCCAGCAAATCTTCTGTATTTATATTCGAGCAGACGTTTTCCGACAGTTCTTCCCGCACCGGACGAAATCACGACTCTGCAGTGGATGTCAGGTTTTTCTTCAACCGGAAAGCTTCCCGTAACTGCTACTTCCTATCCGGGACTCGCTCTAATGGTCGAATCAATTGGGATGGCTTTCATGATGGAATTGCCTATGGTGATAATGCTCGTTCAGAGACTCGGCCCCGCGACTGGTTCAGCAACTTGCGGAGCGCAGGGGGACCTGCTTCTTCTCAACGGAATAAATTCTGGCGGATATCCGGTTCCGACTTTCTGTATTTCAAGTCTCGAAGACTGCTGGTCGCTTCCTTCTGAAGCTGTAAAAACGGCTTTGAAACTGAGAACGCCGGTTGTCCTTCTCACGTCGAAAGAAATGGTTATGACCTTGCAGGACTTCGATGTCAGTTCACTGCAGGATATTGACCTTATAAAAAAAGAATATTACCAGGGCAAAGATGAATACATGCCGTATATGCCGAAAGATGACCTGGTTCCGCACTTTCTGAGCGTTGGAAACACTGACCATCAGGTGAGGATCACTGCTTCTACGCACGATCGCAAAGCGGCCCTTCAGCACTCCACTCCTGAGGCGATCTCAAACACTAAACGGTTGAGAGAGAAAACAGTCATTAATTTAAAGAGCTACACCCATTACGAATACGAAGAGGACGGAGAAGAGAGCCTCGTTTTTGCCTTCGACATCACTTCTTTTGCTGCGAGAGAGGCGGTCAAAACGCTTAGATCGCTCGGAAGAAAGGTCTCACTCCTCGTGGCCAAGACTCTTTTTCCGGTTCCGGATGAATACATTGAAATCATCCAAAAGCATAAAAAAACTGTCATCGCGGAGGAAAATCTTGCGGGCCAATACAGAGAAGTGCTTTTTGGCAGGGCTGGAAGAAAGGGGGTTACGGGAGTAAACGCCATAGGAAGGATGATAACTCCCGACGAAATCGTTGAAGAGGTGTCAAGATGAACAAAGAATTCATATCGACTGAGAACATGCCGTTCTGTAAAGGATGCGGGCACGGCACCGTCGCGGGAAACATTGAAAAGGCTTTCGGAAGAATGGAAGGCTTAAACCCTCTCGATGTTGTGGTGGTTACTGATATCGGTTGTATTGGTATTATAGACAAACAG
Organism: candidate division WOR-3 bacterium; assembly: GCA_016934535.1. Taxonomy (NCBI): domain Bacteria; kingdom Pseudomonadati; phylum Caldifarciminota; species Caldifarciminota bacterium. Next base: position 2,340 of record JAFGSQ010000006.1, on the reverse strand, counting down.
TTCAGGACTCACACAGTCCACGGGCTTCACGGAAGATCCCCTGCTCTAGCCGCAGGCATTGCCATGGGTCTTTCCGGTAAAAAGAAGAAGGTTTTGGCTCTTCTGGGGGATGGAGGCGCGACTATAGGACTCCAACATATTATAGAAGCGGCGCACAGGAACATAAACATGACCGTGATCGTGCACAACAACATGCTCTATGGCATGACAGGCGGTCAGCCCTCGGGATTGACTCCCTGCGGTTTCAAGACTCCGATTATGCCTGATGGGAAGCCGATGAAAGGCCTAGACTTGTGCAAACTCGTGCACGAAGCGGGAGCTCCTTACGCGAGAAGGCTGATAGCCATAGGAGATTTTTCCGACGCTATTTCCGAAGCGTTCAACGTAAAAGGATTTTCTTTCATAGAAGCGATGGAAATTTGTCCGAGTTACGGATTGAAATACAATCCGACGAGAAAACTGCAGGAAATAGCCAAAGAAGCCGGACTTGAAATAAAGCTTTATGAAAATAAACCGGAGTTTTCAGAAAATGTCTACGCAGTCAGGAAAAACCTTGGGTCCCTTTTCGACGAAGAGAAACCCGTCGCCGTGACTCATGAATCAGGTCTCAAAAAAAGGTTTTCTGTAATTTTATCGGGCTCGGCGGGAGAGGGAATTCAATCCGCCGCCGAACTTCTTGCCAAAGCCGCTATGTCCTGCGGACTTTCTTCGACGAAAAAAGGGACTTATCCTGTGACTGTTGGAGTCGGGTTTTCCACCTCCGAAGTGATAATTTCGCCCGAACGGATACTTTTTACCGGCATTCCAACCCCTGATGCGGTCATCGCCGTATCCAGGGACGGATTGACGAAAGTAAAAAGCGTCATTGAATCTATGAAAGGCGGGAATGTGTTTTTAGACTCCAGCCTGACAGCGCCGAAGACAGAGGCGGAAGTTATGACAAAAGATTTCAGGACTCCTTTCGGCGCAAAAAGCGCCGTTCTTTACGCTTTATTTTATTTTCTCAGTGACAGCAAGATTATTCCTTTGGAAGCATTGTCCGACCAGGTAAATGTGACGGGTTTAAGCAAGAAAATAGATACGGAAAAAATTATTTCAACTTTGACGAAATAAGATTTACGCGTGTTTTATGTGTTGATAAACCTCCTTGTTTGGAAGTAAAATAAATTATAAAAACAAGGAGGTTTTCATGAAATCAAAAATGTCTTTTGTATTGTTCTTTGCGGTATGCTTTTCTCTGACGGCACAGATCACAATTGATTATTCCGAGATTCCCATGAACGCAGGACTTTCATGGGCGACTTGCGGCGACGATTCGGCAACGGTGACCGTCGGAACTCTTGGAGGTCCTCAGACTTGGAATTTTACTTACCTGGCTACCATGGATTTGGCACATCATAGGTTGATAACACCTTCTTCTGCTCCTTCTTTTTCTCTATTCCCAACGGCTACGAAAGTCGAGTTCATTCAGGATGAATTATACTCATCGGATTCGGAGTTCATATATTTTGAAATAATACCTTCCAGTTTCAGAACACTCGGCTTTGAATATATCGATCCAACGGAACACATAGTGATGTCGATAGATCAAATGCAGTTTGACTTGCCTTTAGACTACCTCGATTCGACAAATTTTTACAATTTTGACACGATGTTTGACTCAGGTCCAATGGTCACGACGATGGAGACCAGAATAAGGGCTATTGTCGACGCCTATGGGACTGTCATAATCCCGATGGGGTCATATCCATGTCTAAGAATCAGGCAAATGGAAACGACAATAAGCACAATGTATTTCAACAGCGTCCCTGTATATGTAGACACCAGTTATTCAATAATTTATACGTGGTTGAGTGAAAATCTTCCGGAACTCGTGAATATAACTTCCTGCGAAAACGACACAAACCTTTATTTCACGGTTGCTGATTACACCGACATGTTCGCACAGTTCACGGGTGTTGAAGAAGAGCCCGTGGAAGAGACTATCTCGGCCTGCTTCCTGAGCAGAGGTCAGGGCAATAACTATGTTCTCGCATTTGAGAATGCAGAAAACGCATTGTTTGAACTCGTTGACCTTTCGGGCAGAAAGATAAAAGAACAGAGGATATCCGGATCAGGTTCTTTGAGAATCGATACGGAGTCATCGGGAGTGTTCTTCGTCAGAGTCAGGGGAAAGAATATAGACTTTTCAGGCAAAATCAATTTGTTTTAAAACTGTTTATTTCTGTCTTTCGTGAAATGCTAAATCACTTTCAGTGAATTAGCAGCGCAGCGATTATTCTCGGCTTTTCGTGGTGGATATATTTTCTTCTTTTATTTCTGAATCTAATTAAAGACCAA